>JBDLJO010000174.1:0-5498 GCA_039714275.1 Chloroflexota bacterium
CAGCGCTTGGGGGTCTTCTGATCTCAGGTCTAATTCTAGGCTGGCTTCCGCCGCGATCGTGTTTATGGACGTACCCCCAGAGATCATGCCCACATTCAAGGTTGTGCGCGGCTTTCTTGGCAGTTTTATCGCCGTCAGTTTTGTCACCAGAGCTGCCAGCTCATGCACCGCTGAAGGCACCCCATAGTTTGCCCAGGAGTGACCGCCTTTGGTCTGGATACGGATTCGGTAGCGCTGCACGCCCAAAGCACGGTGATAAATTTGTCCCAGCGACATCCCTTCCAGCACGATATAGGCCAGCGGCTCACTGCCAAATCGATCAACCACCGCCCGCATGCCCCTCAAATCGCCTAAACCTTCCTCACCAACATTGGCCACCAGCCAGAGATCACCAGGCAGGCTTATCTCGCGTTCTTGCAGCATCCATAACAAGCTGAACAGCCCGGCCGTCCCCAGGCTGTTGTCCCCAATGCCCGGCCCTTGAATTTTATCGGCTGTGCGCCTGATGCTCAGATCAGTATCTTTGGAAAATACTGTATCACTGTGCGCCGAGAGAATGACCGGTCTGGAGCTTCCCTGCCCGGGAATACGGGCGTAGACATTCCCCATCGAATCCCTGTCGACCTCAGCTATCCCTTCCGCTTCAAAGCGGCTTTTAATAAATTCAGCTCGGTCCCCCTCACCAAAGGTTGGCGCCGGGATTTGCTGGATTTCAATAGCTAAAGTAAGCGTTTGTTCTTTGATCGTTTTCATAAAAAAAGCCCCGGCATATTAAGGACTGCCAGGGCTGTGCGTTTTTCAATAGTACAGGTTATCGTTCATCGCGCGGCACGGGCACACCGACAATATTGTAACCGGAATCGACAAAGACAACCTGCCCGGTGGTTTTTGCTGACAGATCGGAGCACAAATAAACCGCCGTGTTGCCTACATCCATGATATCAAGGTCCTGCTGCAGCGGCGCAAAATCTGCAAACTGCTTATACATCGATTTAAAACCCGATACGCCTGCCGCGGCAAGGGTGCGGATCGGGCCGGCGGAAACGGCATTCACCCGGATATTACGCGGTCCCAGGTCATAGGCCAGGTACCGCATCGAAGCTTCTAACGCCGCCTTGGCAACGCCCATCACATTATAATTTGGCGCCACTTTATCGCCGCCGTTATAGGTCATGGTCAGCATGGATCCACCCGAGCGCATAATAGGTTGGAAAATTTGCGCCAACGCCGTGAACGAATACACGCTGATATCCATTGCCAGGTGAAAACCTGCCCGGCTGGTATTGTAATAAGCGCCTTGTAGCTCATCGCGGTCGGCGAAGCCAATCGAATGCACGATGATATCGATCTCGCCAAAAGCAGCCTCTGCCTTTTCTTTAACCCGTTGAATATCCTCATCTTTGGAGACATCGCAAGGCTCTACAAAATCAACCCCAATCGATTCGGCCAAAGGATGTACCCGGCGTTCCAAGGTTTCTCCGGCATAACTGAAACCCATTCTTGCGCCTTGTTGGTGAAAAGCCTGCGCAATACCCCAGGCAATCGAGCGTTTATTGGCCAGTCCAAAAATCAGGGCTGTTTTACCTTCTAATAATTTCATCACTTCCTCCAGATTTGTTTTCACCACACAGCTGCACACTATTTACCAAAAAATGCTTGTTTTTTTCTCGCGCCTTTACCTGTCTTATGGTGTAGTCTCTAGTTTAAATCGCCAGGGCATGGATTTCCAAGGTTCCGGTACGTTCTTTAAACCCACCCGGGGGCCAGAAGTGACGCATGAATCGGAGATTAGTGGTCTTTTTTCGATAAAAATGGCTGATTCAGGCGCACAGAGATCCAAACCGTTGAATTTTTTATCGATCCCCAAAGCCTGGCATAATTTTGCCGGCCCGTTGGTCCACTCGCTGCGCGCACGGTTTACCCTGCGTTGGGAAATTTTTTCCAGGCCTTGGGTCGCAGCGATGCCCCGAATTAATACCGCTCCCGGGACCCCATCAACCTCGGTGACGATATTGAACAGCCAGTGCATCCCATAGTTGAAATAAACATAAGCGTGCCCGGCTGGACCGTACATCACCGCCGTGCGCGGGGTTAATCCCGCCCGGGCATGACACGCCAGGTCCTCCTCGCCGCGGTAAGCTTCCGTTTCAATGATTACCCCGGCGATTCGTTCCCCCTCATCCAAGCGTACTAACCCCATACCCAAAAGCTCCCCCGCAACCAGTACAGTATCGCGCCGGTAAAAATCGCGTTCAAGACGTTCAATCATGGTTATGTTTTTGATAGGGTCAGGAGTGAATTAAAGGTTTTGAAAACGAGAGTCGCGTTCCATTGTCAGGCGCAAACCCTCCTCAAGTGAGGTTTTTGGCTCGTACCCAAGTTTTTCTTCTGCCAATGTTAAATCGGAACACATCCGTTCCACACCCGCATTGGAGCGTGGGTTATAAATGATCTCGGCTGTGCTCTCCGTGATTTCTAAAATTTTCTTCGCCAGAGTCCGTGTGCTGACTTCTTTTCCGCTGCCGATATTGATCACCAGGCCGTCGACATCGAGGGCGGTTGCCGCCGCGATCATCGCCTGCAGCGCGTCATCAAGGAAAATATAATCCCGGGTCTGCGTCCCATCCCCATGAATAACCAGCGTGCCGCCGCGCACCGCCTGACGCAGGAAATTAGGTACCACTGGCGGATGCGAGGCTGGCAAATATTGTCCCGGCCCATAGGCATTAAAAACCCGCAGGCTCACGGTTTCGATTCCCGATAAATTGCCCAACGTACGCACATAGGATTCCGCGGCTAATTTGCTCACCGCGTAAGGGGAGGCTGGGTGAGGGACCAGCTTTTCATGCAGCGGCTGCACCGCATTTTGACCATAAATAGCCCCGGACGAGATGAAAATTACCCGCCGTACGCCAACATCCCGGATCGATTCCATTAAGGATACCGTTCCTCCGACATTGACCGTATTATATTCTCGGGGAAATAAAATTGATTCGGGGACAGAGACCCGCGCTGCCAGGTGAAAAACACAATCCACATCTTGCAGCAGTGTCCACAGTTTTGGCCGGTCGTTAACATCTCCCTGCGTAAAGTGAACGCTGGGATCTAGCGCTTGAGGATTCCCGGTGGAAAGATTATCAAGCCCGCGTACTTGGTGGCCGCCCAATGCTAATCGATTGGCTAAAGCAGACCCGATGAACCCGGCTGCACCTGTGATCAAGAAATTCATAAAAGGAAATATCCTGTCTTTTCTAAAAAGTAGCGTTAAGGTCTGCTAATTATACCAATACCGCTGCCAGATGAACATTGCCTGAGGAATATCACGTTTGTTCATGCTGGGGGTACAAGGGTGGCATACGGGTAATTCCCTCAGGCCTCGAAATAATCAGGCCATCCTTGATTCCAATACGGATTAAATGCCTTGCTGCCGGGATACTGTCATAAAATTATTGGATCATCATCATATTTGGTTTAAAATCTAACAAAAACTATATTGTCATATTTGTAGAATTTGGTAGATTTAAGGTAGGGTTATTATTAAGTGCCGTTTTCATCTCCCTGGCACACTTACAGCATGTCTATGCCTGCTAATTGGAGTAATTATGTCTGCTGATTGGTTAAGTTTAAGCGCAGTTGCAAAAGAATTGGGGGTTCATCCTAACACGGTCCGTAACTGGGCAGACCAGGGTCGCATCCCCGTTCATCGCACGCCGGGGGGACACAGGCGTTTTCGATATCAAGAAGTTATCTTATGGAAGCAGGCTAAACATGCCAGTACCCCTGACGATGCGGACCGGCTGGTGAAAGACACCCTCCATCGCACCCGCTTTCATATCGCGGAAGGGAATTTAGAAAACGAGGACTGGTACCAGAAGCTGGACCATGACGCCCGTATGCAGTATCGGCTCAGCGGCAGGACGTTGCTCCAGGGATTGAGCACGTATTTGGCATCCTCCGCAGAGAGTGCCGGTGGTGAAGCCCGTGCTTTGGGTTACGAATACGCCGTGCGTGGACGTCGTCATGGTCTCAGCGTCATGGATGCTACCCAGGCTTTCTTATTTTTCCGCAACACACTCCTGGAAGCAATGTTTGAGGGTTATGACGCCGCTCATATTAACTCTCCCTATGTTTGGAGTGATATGTTTCGTAAAATAACCGCCTTTACAGATGATGTCATGATAACCTTATTAGAAACTTATACCGCCTTTGAACGTAATAATAAATGACTGCCGGTCATCGCATAAAGCTGAATTTTCCACCCCACAAAGACGATCTTACCGGGGCATCATACTGGTTGAATTCATCATCGCTCGCTAAGCCCTTCATTTTAGGCAAATTAGGAACCCAAATCCATAGTTTTTCGGGTAGTTTTTCAATGAGCATCAGTCATCATCATTCTCATAATTTTATGGTATCATTCGCTCCTCAGAACGCTTCTGATTGAGGAAATATGGACGAAAAAATTACAATTATTGAAGGACCATCGCCAGTTTTTGAAGTTACCCCCGATATCTGGCTGCACGGATTGGTAGAAGGCGCTCACCAGGCTGAAGTTGTTGCCACGCGCTTGCGAACATTTAACGGTGCTGAACTTGTTGACCGCTGCCAGCGTGCCTGGCGTGGGCAGGACACCATTAACTTGGAATACAAAACGATGGATGGATTGCTCTCCGAGGTACCCATCGTCGCTGCCCGAAATATGGACACCGATGATGGCGACGTCTTGATGCTCTGGGTGCGCTTCCCCGATGACACCATCGAACTGGGCATTGATTACACCGATGATGATGCCTTCGATGACGATGATGGTGATTGGGACCCGGGTGACTTGATCTAATCCTGGCCTCCCTTATAAATTGAAAATATTAACCCAAGCCCTGTCGAAAAATAAATGCAGGGCTTGATAATTTAATCAGAGGATTTGATATGGGATCATCAGACCTTATCGTATCGCAGCTAAATAATAATCTCCTGACCATCAAACTTAATCGTCCGGACCAGGCCAATGCTTTTATTCACCCCATGAGTATCGCTTTACTGGATGCATTATCGGATGCCGCCGCCGACCCCGCAGTGCGCTGTATCGTGATAACCGGGGCCGGAGATTTCTTCAGCGCTGGCCAGGACTTAAATGAATTCCATAGCGTCGATCACGTTTCATATCAGGAGCATATTGGTGAAACATACAACCCCTTGATTCTGGCTTTGCGGCACATTGAAAAACCAGTCCTGGCCTCCATCCGTGGCGCTGTTGCCGGGGCTGCCCTGGGCATCGCCCTTGCTTGCGATCTGCGAATCGTTGCCGAGGGTACGCTTTTTACCGTTGGATTTCTGGGTATTGGTCTTGTGCCAGATTCAGCCGTATCACTGCTTTTACCCGCCATGATGGGCTTGGGGCGTGCCGTCCAATTTTCTTTTACCAACACCCCCTTTGATGCCGACCAGGCATTGGCATGGGGTATCGCCAACCGCGTTGTACCTCTGAATGACTTAGACTC
>JBDLJO010000175.1:0-5498 GCA_039714275.1 Chloroflexota bacterium
TATATGAATTACCAATCTGTTCGCCAGAATCTGCTCGATACCGTCATTAAAGCTAATCAAGCCGATCTTCTCCGTATGTCGGCTGGCAATATCAGCACCCGCATGGATGATGGTCTGATTGCCATTACACCCAGTGGAATCAAATATCATGGTTTGACCACCGCTGATATTTCGATTGTTGATCTAGATGGTAATCTGGTCGAGGGGCCAAAACCCTCCTCCGAAACCCCCATGCACACGGCCATTTACCGTGGGTTATCAGAAGTTAATAGTATTTGTCATACCCATTCCATTTATGCGATCACCTTCGCCATGCTTGGTGAGGCTGTTCCTATGGCAAACCTGGAACTGCTTGTTTGCGGCGCGCCCATTCCTGTTGCGGCCTGGGCATCCCCGGGCACGCTGAAAGCCGGAGAACTTACCGTTGAAATATTCAAGCAGCGACCAGAGTTAAAAGTAATCCTGCTGCGCAAACACGGTCTGGTGGCGGTTGGATCCAATCTTGATCACGCCCTCGATATGGCCTTCAACGCCGAAGTGGGCTTCCATACCTACCATCAGGCCCTGCTCCTCGGGCAGCCGGAACCTATTACCGACTCACAGCTTGCCGAAATAAAAGCCGTATATCATCGTTAAAAAATATCATTTTATCTGGGGATGATTCGCTTGTTCCGGAACCAGTCACGTTCCTTGATAGATTGCCGTTAGTAAATTAAACGGCAATCTATTTTTTTCTTAAATCACACATTTTTAAAAATGCTCTCACCAATACCGGGCCAGACTCGCAGCACCCCAAAAATCGCCCGTGTTGCCGCCCAGGCGCCAGTCGCGATCCAGATCCAGAGCAGCGCATTCGGATTTCCTGGATTGACGATCGAGACTCCAACCACCCCCACGATAGTTGCCGCCATCATCGCATTGCGCAGGAAGCGGTAATCTCCGGTCCCCCAATGTGCCCCATCCGTGAGAAAAGCAAGTGAGTTGATCGGTTGGCTGAGGGCTGAGATTCCCCAGGCCGGGATGAAAACACCGGCCGCCGCCGTAGGAACCAGGGTGCCAATTACGCTGCCGCGGCCCAGCCACATCAGGACGCCCAGCCCAAAACCTGTCCACAGGCTCCATCCAGCACCCACCCGGACAACCTTCTTAGCCCAGCTCATCGATCCTCGCCCGATAAAAAAGCCAACTAGCGATTGCACGGTTGATGCGTAGGCATCCAGTGCCAGGCCCGTGAAAACGTAGACCTGCCGAATGGTTTGGTGCGCAGCACCGGCGTCTGCACCGATTCGTGTCGCTGCCCGGGTGGTGAAGGCCAGGAAAAAGGTCAGCAGCCCGGTGCGCACGAAAAGATCCCCCCCTACACTGAGCAGCCGTTTGACATGATCAAAATTGAACGAAAACGAAAATCCTAATTTTGCAGCCACAATTACCACACCAATCAACGCTCCAATCCATTGACTGATTGTGCTTGCTGCTGCCGAACCTGCCACACCCATCGCTGGAAAGGGGCCATTGCCGAAGATTAACAGCCAGTCAAGCAGGATATTCAGCGCATTTACCCCGAGGGCGATCCACAGCGGAGTGCGCATATCCTGCAGCCCGCGTAAAACCCCAAAGGTGACCAGCATCACCAAAACCGCTGGTGCACCGTAGGCACGAATCTGCATATAACTGACCGCTTCAGCCTGAATTTCACCGGCTGCTCCCATCAGGGTGGCCAGCCAGTTGGCGCTGGGAGCGATCAGGGCGATCAGCAGTAGGCCGAAACCAACTGCCATAGTCAGGGCTAGGCTTGCAATCCCAGCGGCTCTCTCGGGTTCCCCTTTTCCATCGGCCTGAGCGACTTCAGTTTGGGCCCCGATGCTGAGGAAGTTGAAGATCCAAAACAGGCTGGACAGCACCGTTGTGCCGACCCCCAGCGCCGCCAGGGCGGTCGACCCCAGGGAGGCGATGAAGGCGGTATCGATCAATGCCGTCATCGGTTCTGCGGTCATCGAAAGCAGTACCGGGATGGATAAGACCAGCAGCGTGCGGTGTGGTTTTTGGGTGAACGGGTGCTCGATAGGGTTCATGATTTTTGGTTGAAAATGAGGTTGACTGGGTTATTAAAAGATGGTTGTTGTTGTCATTAATTAACGGATCGGGCTGTCCATTCTAATACGAGGTAACATAGGCTTTAAAGCAAAAAATGCCCATCACGGACATTTTCTGCTCTCCATATCAGGGGCTCAGGTGGAGATGGCGGGAATTGAACCCGCGTCCGAAAGATTAAGCCCTCGAACGTCTACGAGCGTAGTCATTTGTTTCGTGTCGCTGAGGGGCCTACAAACGGCCAAAGACACCCTCAACCATCCGCTGGAACCCGAAAGTCCCTCTTTTGCACCCGTAGCGGCATCGAGATGCAGCACCCCAACATTTGTGGCGCCCGTCACATCCCCGGTTGGGGTGCGGTGATGATAGGACGTGATCCCTTGGGGATCAATGCGCTCTTTGAGTCGCTACACTAGGCAGCGAGGGGGAGAGCAGCATATTCAGTGCGATTGGCACTTAAAGGTTTGCGCTGAGTTAACGAGATCGGCGCCTCTCGGCTCGCAGTCCGGGACCAGCCTCCTCCGTCGAAGCCTGTCATCCCCGATGACTATATTATAGCATATTCTCGTTCCGCAGTCTCATGTTATACTTTTCTTCCATGAAGAGTAACCAATTGCAGTGGGCGGGGTTATTATGACCGAGACCACGCTTACACCGAGTCAAATGCTGGCGCTTACAGAACTCAGCGATGATGGTCTTGTAGAGCTAGCCACCCAGGGCAGCAGCGAAGCCTTTGGCGAGCTTTACGATCGTTATATCGATCGCATTTTTAACTATATTTATTATCGCACAAGCAACACGCACGACGCTGAAGATTTAACCGAGCGCGTTTTCTTTAGAGCGATCAAGCACATTGAAAAGTACGAAAATCGCGGTCTGCCCATCTCAGCTTGGCTTTACCGCATTGCTCATAATTTAGTCGCCAATTGGTATCGTGATAACAGCCGCCGAAAAGAAATACCGTTGGAAACCTTCGAGTTCACTTTGCAGTATCAAGGTGAGAAGCCCGAATCGGCATTGATCAGGACTGAGGAGCATGAAGATTTACTGCGCGTGATCAGGCAGTTGCCCGCAGACCGCCAGCAGTTGCTGATCTTAAAATTTGTGGAACACCTTACCAACGCAGAAATTGGGCAAATTATGGGCCGTACCGAAGGTGCCATAAAGAGCCTTTACCACCGCATATTGATTTCAATGCGTGAGCAGTATCAGGTTGATATATCCTAATTTTATAGGTAAGACCCTATAGTAAAGAAACAGGTAGGAAAAAGATGAACTGGTTTAGAAAATTTCCCCAAGACAACTTCCAGGTTATGGAAGACAAATTAGATGGCACGCTGCGCCCCGTGGTTCCCCGTCAAGAATTTAAGCATAATCTTCGCAGCCGGTTGATTGCCCACACATTTAAATCTGTGCCTGTGCCAGCTTCAAGATCCATTGACCGCCGCTGGCTTTTCGCAGGCGGCGCGCTGGGCAGCATATTTGTGATTCTAACCACCATCCGGGGCATTTTGAGTGTCATCGGTCTGGTTGGTTTGTTACTGCAGTATTTGGATCGCCAAAAACGTTCACCAGTATCGCAGCCCGCCCATTAATTATTAAGTTTTAAATAAAGAGCGCCGGGTATTTATTTGCCCGGCGCTTTCTTTTTAATCCTCGCTGATCATTCCAGGTTTGAAGTAGCGCGTTGTTTTAAAGGGTTTTATTTGCTCACCAATATGGTCTCGCAGCAAATGACCGGATTCGTGCATCAGCGTATCATGATTGAAATCATCCAGTTTTACCATGCTGGCCAGACAGGGGTAGTGATGGTGCAGCAGCCCACCTTTTTCTTCAGCTTCATCCACAGAGATTCCGATCAGGTTTTCAGAAACATGACGCGCGCATCCGCAAACCGCGTCCCGCTGCACTTCAATGGCAGCAATTGTCCCGGTATCAGGATCAACTGTAATATCCAATTTGGGCTGACCAAAATAGCGTGCAAACTCAGCGATCAGCGGATTGTCGTATTTTTCTCTTATCCGGCGGGTAACGCCGTACTCACTGGTGGTCAGGGCACAGAGCGGTTTGGGGGTCACGCAGGCGACATTAATGCGTTCCAGCCAGCCGTGCAGTTGACGTGCCAGGCCGCGCGGCAGCCAGTTTTCATTATCGACCGCTGCTAACACCGCTTGGGCGCCGCTCATCTCTGCAATATCCGGCAGCAGCTCAGCAATCCCTTTGTGCTCGGCAAAGGAGAGGATTAGATCAGCTGCCTCAAAAGACTCCGGTAAATAATCTTCGGGGTAGTCGATCACCGGAGGCAGCACAGCCGGCGCTCGCCACGTTACCAGGTGCCATGATTTTGGACCGTGGGTGCGGATATTTTCTACATGCCGTTCACCATATTCTCCGCTGATGATTGCTAAGATATTCATAAATGCCTCGTCGTTGTTTTTGGCTGACCCATTATTGGGTGGGCGGTGGGCGGTAGAGTCTATTGATCTGCGATAATCTTCCCTGCCAGGCAGGGTTTTGCATATCCTGCTTGGTCATGCGCCAGCCCCAATTCCCCCCCAGCTCTCCCGGGCGGTTCATCCGGGCTTCATTGCCCAAACTGAGCACATCTTGCATCGCGGCAACGGCTATGACCGCTGTTGATGACCAGGCCGCCCGAATCAGGTCCCAGGCGATATCGCTGCCATTACATGCTAAATACTGCCGGGTAAAATCGCGCGTTCTCGCATCGGTGATTTCATACCAGCCATGCACGGTATCATTATCATGCGTGCTGGTGTAAACCACGCTGTTCACCGGGTAATTGTGCGGTAAGAACTCATGATTGCCGTCACCGCCGAACGCGAATACCAGAATTTTCATCCCCGGGAGCTGGAAGCGATCGCGCAGCTCAATCACGTCTGGTGTGATCTCGCCCAGATCCTCAGCAATGATGGGCAGCTTGCCAAAAGTTTGCTGTACATGCTCAAAGAAATCAAACCCCGGTGCCTCAACCCAGCGTCCTTTAACCGCCGTTTCTTCCTCCGCAGGCACTTCCCAATAACCGGCAAAACCGCGGAAATGATCCAATCGCACAATATCAACCGTTTTCAGCACGGCTGCTAATCGTTTCATCCACCAGGAATATCCATCCTGGGCGTGAATATCCCAACGGTAGATCGGGTTGCCCCAGCGCTGTCCGTTAGGGGAGAAGTAATCCGGCGGTACACCGGCAACGACCGTGGGTTCCCCCGCCTCAGTCAGGAAGAAAAGCTCCGGATTGGCCCATACATCCGCGCTGTCGTGTGCTACAAAAAGCGGGATATCGCCAATGATCTTGACATGTTTCTGGTTCGCATGAGCGCGTAATTCTTCCCACTGCTGGGTGAAAATGAACTGTCGAAAAGCGTGTCGTTCAATATCCCGGGCGT
>JBDLJO010000176.1:0-5405 GCA_039714275.1 Chloroflexota bacterium
GCATTTTGGAAACTTTATCGGATGCTGGGGAAATTATTGGCCTCAATTTCATTGATCTTAGAAGGTGAGGGTGGCGTACTTTGGGCATTAATTCTTCTCATTTTGCTGATCTCTGTCATGGTTCAGGGTGGAGTAGGAGGCTGAGTATGGATATCGGAGCCCTCGCACCCTTTATTGTTGGATTATTAGCAGTTACCGCTGCGGTCTTGTTTATCAGCCGGGATTGGCGTCTAAGCATCAGTGCATTAGGAGCGCAGTATGTTGGTGTGTTGTTGTTGATTGCACTTTCGTGGCCATTTGAATTAGCTGTCATTAAACTGGTAGCTGGTTGGATTGCCGCTGCCATCTTAGGAATGAGCCTCATTGAGCAGCACCATGCCTGGGGAGATGAACTGGGTCATCACTTTAGCGGCAGCTTGTTTCGGATTTTTATTGCTGGCCTGATGGGATTGGCAATGCTTTCACTGGCTCCCGAGATTTCTCAATGGGCAGTTCACGCTTCTTCAGAGCAAATATTAGGATCGTTGATTCTTACAAGTTTTGGCCTCTTGCATTTAGGTTTTACTGTACAGCCAGATCGCATTATTTTGGGATTGCTGACGGTGCTGTCAGGGTTTGAAATTATCTATGCTACGATGGAAACTTCGTTATTGGTGAATGCGTTTTTAGCTGTCATAAATTTGGGTATCGCATTAGTAGGTGCCTACTTGCTTATTAAACCCACTGCGGAGTCCGGATCATGACCGCACCAACGATTTGGATCATTTCACCACTCATAGTAGCTGTACTGCTTTTTTTCTTACGGCGCAATCAGGTATTATCCGCCATCATTGCCATGTTTTTTACCTTGAGTCTCGTTATTTTGGCTTGGCAGCTTGAAATCGACACAGTTACAATTATTGGCCCCTGGGTAATAAAAGTGAATCCACAGTTAATCGTAGCTGGTCGTAGTTTTGTTATCCCCCCAGCACAGCAACCATTCTTAATCTTGTTTTTTGGGATGCTTACTTTTTGGTTTGGTGGCTTGTTGGTAATTCCTATTTTACCAATTTTTACATCGGTCGCTTTAGCAATTGGAGCGATATTCATTGCTGCCTTGGCGGTGCAGCCATTTTTATACGCAGCTCTTTTGATTGAGATCGCAGTTTTGTTAAGCGTTGTTATCCTTTCTCCCACGGATAAACCCGTCAATCGCGGCGTAATGCGTTACCTTATTTATCAAACCCTCGGAATGCTGTTTATTTTAATTGCTGGTTGGGCTTTGGGTGGTATTGAGGCGCGCGGTGAAAATATGGATAACATTATTCGCGCTGCTATCTTCTTGGGTTTTGGTTTTGCTTTTCTCCTGGCAGTTTTTCCTCTTCACACCTGGATTCCAATGCTCACCGAACATGCCCATCCCTATATTGCCGCCTTTATACTATCGATTTTGCTGAGTATGGTAGCTTTTTTCAGCTTGAATTTTATTGAACGCTACCCCTGGCTCCAAGAATCTTTAAATATATTTAGGACATTGCGTTTTATTGGCGCCACTACGATTTTAATAGCGGGAATTTGGGCTACTTTCCAACGCCATTTGGGGCGCATTATGGGATTTGCGCTGATGCTTGAAGTAGGTCGCATATTATTAACCATCAGCTTATCTCAAGAAAGTGCCGCTTTGAATATCGGATTATTCATTCCTCGGGTCTTGTCTGTGGCTGTTTGGGCTTTGGCCCTCGCTTTAATCGATGCTCGAACAGGATCTTTGCGTTTCCGTGATGTGCAGGGTATTGCGCGCCGGTTCCCCATCTTAGGGGTTGGCTTAATTTTTGGCCAATTCTCCTTTGCTGGCATCCCCCTTTTGGCAGGTTTTCCTATCTACAATATATTGTGGGGACAGCTTGCAGAAATTGGTTGGTGGCTAATTGTTGTTTCATTGTTAGGAAGTTTTGGCCTGACAATTTCCGCCCTGCGTTCGTTAGCTGTTCTAGTGATGGGTCCTGCAGAGTTACCGTGGCCAAAAGATGAAAAAAGCAGTTTGACTTCGAGAATCTTTTTATTGATTGGCATTATTGCTCTATTCTTGATTGGTATATTCCCTCAATTATTTTACTTGCCATTTCTGCAGACAGGTATTGGCGCGCTGTTCCCATAAATTAAGCTTACATGGGTTCATGCTATAATTCCCCCGCATTTTAAAATATGCTGGTAATTTGGTAAGTTGGAGAAAAAAATGGAAATTGAACAACTCGCAAAACGTGTCGACTGGCTTGACGACGAGCGACGAAAAGATAAAAATACCATCTCTCAACTTCAAGAACGGATTCTTTCTCTTGAAGGACAGTTGAATGCAGCAGATCAAAAAAATAAAACTATAAACAGTGAGTTAACGCACCTAAAGACTGTCCTTGGGCGTATGGATCGCATTGATGATGCTATAACTGAAAATCGGACTGAACTAACCCAATGGATCAACCAATATAAGAAGCAAGCCGAACATCGCGAAACGGAGATGAAAAAACTCCTTCAGGCAGAATTAAAAGGGCTTGAGGGTGGATTGATAAAAGCGCAGGATGCCCTGACTGCTATTCCTGCACTTCAATCCGACCTATTAGGTCAGGCGGGTGAAGATAAGCGTTTATCAAAGATGATCAATGATTTTTCAGAAACCATTGCAGAAATGCGTACCCAGGCCGAAGAACAAGATCGTTTTTATCGTGTCGTTGTTGATGGCCGCCATCAAGATATTAAGCGTGTATCGGACCTGCAGAGTGAAGTGATGGGTTTGCGCAAGTCTTCTGATAAATATCGTGGTCGTTTCGATATTATCAATGCTGACTTATTGCGTACTGAATCGCGCCTCAAAGAATTGCTCTCTGTAGAACGTGAGCGCCATGATGCCCAGGTTGCCTTTATTGAGCAGCAGTCCACTGCTGAAGTAGAGCGTGAGCAAACCTGGAAAAGCTGGGCTCCTCGCTTTAACGATATTGAATCACAGGGTGCTAAAGTTGAAGCCCACTTACAATCATTAGAAAACACACATCTTGAGACGCAGCGTGCCCAAGAGGTTGTTCAGGGTCTCGTCAAACAGGTTGAACGCCGTATCAACGAGTTGACTGAAATGCAGCGTTTAGCAGAAGACCGCTTCCGTCAAGAATGGACCACCTTTAAAGCAGACGATCAAAAACGATGGACCAATTACTTGCTTTCGCATGGTGAACAGCAAACAGAAACCGGGCGTCAGCTTGATCGTGTTACTGAGCGCATAACCTATCTTGAAGACAGCATCCAAGAAACCCGAGATTTTTTGGGTGAAGGTAATGAGCTGACTTGGAAACGGTTGCAGGCGATTTTAGAGCCGCTTAGAGAATTAACCGCCGATTATGAACGTCTTAGGGGTAATTTGCGCTAAACGAATATTTGACCCTTTTGCCGCTGACTGCTCCGTGGTCAGCGGTTTTTTGTAACAAAGCATCCGTAAAAGAAGGTGATAAATGCGTGTTGTTGGAACAGCAGGTCATGTTGATCATGGAAAATCAGCCCTGATTGAAGCGCTCACGGGTACCCATCCTGATCGTTTACAAGAGGAGCGTGATCGTGGCCTTACCATTGTGCTTGGGTTTGCTTGGTTAACCTTGCCCAACGGTGAAGAGATAGGCATCGTTGATGTACCCGGCCACCGTGACTTTATCGAGAACATGCTCTCTGGTATTGGGGCTATCGATGCCGCTTTATTTGTCGTCGCCGCTGATGAAAGTGTTATGCCCCAAACTCGAGAGCATTTAGCTATTCTGGATCTCTTGCAAATTGAAGGTGGCGTGATTGCCCTGACCAAGATTGATTTAATTGATGATCCCGATTGGTTGGATTTGGTTGAAGCCGAAGTACGGGAAACCTTAGCTGGTACGGTATTAGATTCAGCGCCCCTGGTTCGGGTATCTGCTCGTACGGGGGATGGCATTGATGAACTGCGGCAGGTATTAGGAAGTATTCTCGCTGATAAACCCCCTCGTCCCGATTTAAATCGCCCGCGTCTTTCGGTTGATCGAATTTTTACAGTTGATGGTTTTGGTACTGTAGTTACCGGCACACTTACCGAAGGGGGCTTTCATGTTGGTGATGAAGTAACCGTCTTGCCTCAAGGGTTAAAAGGTCGCATTCGAGGCTTGCAAACGCATCAAAATAAAATTCAAAACGCGCTTCCCGGCAGTCGCACGGCAGTCAATATTTCTGGTATTAATATCGATCAAGTACATCGCGGCGCTGTCGTTGCGCATCCAGATGATTACCAACCCACGCGCCGTATTGATGTTCAATTTCGCATGTTGCCCGAGGCTAAGCATCCCCTGAGGCATAACACGACTGCGAAGTTTTTTATTGGGGCCGCCGAGGTGATCGCCCGCGTACGCCTGTTGGGTATTGACGTATTAAACCCAGGTGATTCAGGCTGGCTCCAACTAGAGTTGTCCTCTCCGGTTGTGGCTGTACGTGGCGATCGCTATATCTTGCGCCGCCCCTCGCCAGCCGAAACGATGGGAGGCGGCGTTGTTATTGATCCACTCCCTGAAGGACGCCACAAACGCTTTGACCAAGACGTTTTGGATCGCTTAGATGCTCTGGCTGGTGGCACCCCAGAAGATATTTTCTTGCAGGCACTATTGGCTTTTGGCGTAGCGTCTTTTGGTGATGTCTCTCTCAAAGCCAACTTGACATCCGAAGCAGCTCAAGATGCCTTAGAAAAACTCCTTGAGGATGGTCATGTAATTTCATTGATCGGGGATGAAAAAATTGGCGCTAGCACCCTGATAACTAGCAAAGCCTATTGGCGACAGCTCTTATCCCGAGTCGTTGGTGAGGTAACGGATTATCACCAAACTTACCCTCTCCGATCGGGTATCCCGCGTGAGGAGCTAAAAAGCCGTTTAAAAACAACCACACCTATTTATAACGCCTTGCTGTCACAGCTTATTGATGATGATCAATTAAGGGAACAATTTTTGCGCCAGGACTTGCCTGGGATGAGTTCTATTCCAGTTGTGGTTCATCATGACCACAGAGTGATATTTTCCCCCGATCAACAAAGGGCAGTCGATTCCTTAATCTCAAAATTTAAAGCACAACCCTATACACCGCCTACGATAAAAGATTGCCTCTCCGCACTTGGTGATGATCTTTATAATGCCTTGATTGATGCCGGTCGCTTAATACCAGTTTCAAACGAGGTTGTTTTCCGTTGGGATGATTATCAAACAATGGTTTCAGATCTTCGAAAACTTTTATCGATTAATGACACCATTCAAGTTGCACAGGTCCGAGATCATTTTTCCACCACACGCCGTTATGTCTTGGCCTTTTTGGAGCACTTAGATGCCATTGGGGTCACGGTTCGTGATGGCGATCAGCGTAGGTTAAAATAAGCCTTT
>JBDLJO010000177.1:0-5370 GCA_039714275.1 Chloroflexota bacterium
AGTTATGGGGGCAAAAGTGTGGGCGGTATTGGACTCGAACCAACGACTTCTTCCTTGTAAGGGAAGCGCTCTAACCAGCTGAGCTAACCGCCCCAGCGAACGGTGATTATACCGCAAAATAAAAAAATGGGCAGGCAGAATTCTGCTCCCGTGTATGGCAATTGCCACGGCAAAGCTGAATTATGATAAACTCTAACCAACTTGATAGTGAAGGCGTGAAATAAATTTATGCGATTTATACGATATAAAATAAATAATGAAGCCCCTCGCCGGGGTTGGATTCATAACGACCACGTTGGCCCGGTTGAAGGCGATATTTTCAGCGAATTTCAACGCGGTGAAGCTAATATTCCTTTCGGAGATATTAAGCTCTTAGCGCCCGTACAGCCCAGCAAGATCATTTGTGTTGGACGCAATTATGCTGCCCACGCAAAAGAACATAATACCGAAGTTCCTGAAGTGCCGCTGCTCTTTTTCAAACCCCCATCATCAATTATCGCTCCTGGCGATTCCATTGTTCTACCGCCCCAATCAATGCAGGTGGAGCACGAAGCCGAACTTGTCATCGTCATTGGACGCCGGGGACGCAATATCACCCCCGAAGAGGCTGGTGACCATATAATGGGATATACAATCGCTAACGATGTTACCGCCCGCGATTTACAGCGCAGCGACCTTTTATGGACCCGCGGTAAAGGTTTTGATACCTTTTGTCCTCTAGGACCGTGGATCGAAACCGAATTCGATCCCGCTGATGCCCTGGTAACCTGCCACGTAAACGATGAGATGCGGCAAATGGCCTCAACCCGGGATATGGTCTTCACCGTTCAACAGATCATTGCCTACGCGTCATCTTTCATGACTCTTGAGGCTGGAGATATCATCCTGACTGGCACCCCGGCAGGTGTAAGTCCTTTATCTCCAGGAGATATCGTCAAAGTTGGCGTTGAAGGGATTGGCACCTTAAGTAATCCGGTCAAGGTTCAAGAGAAATAAGGTTGATATGCCCATATCACTGGACATCCGAACTGGCGTGCAAACCGCGGTCATTCTGGCTGCCATTTTCGCCATTCTCAGTTTGATCAGCGGCGCCCTGGCTGTCAGCAAAGCCCGCCATGTGCCCTATTTTCGTATGCGCCGCGAGAAAATGGTGCTTGGTTGGCGAAGCATAGTTGGGGGAATAGGTCTTATCATAATTGCCTTCTTGTTAAATACCTACGCCGAACCGACTGCCTACAGTTTTTTTCCTCCCTCGCCCACCCTGACACTGACACGAACTACCACCCTGACGCCAACGATTACCCTATCCCCCACCATCACCCTTACACCCTCGATCACCAACACGCCGTCAGTCTCCAACACGCCCACGATCACACCAACACCGCATATCCCGCTGGCCATCGAAGCACAGTTTGAGGGTCAGCTGACACCTCCGGCCGATGCCGTATTCAGCAAGATGCAATTTACCAACCAGGGTATTGACTCACTATATCGGCCCATCAATCCGGATATTTTATTCACCAACCCGGTTGGGGAGATGTATGCTTTCTTTACCTATGATGGCATGGTAGATGGTACCCAGTGGACCGCGCTCTGGTTCCGAGATGGCAAAATCATCCATTTTGAAACCAATCCTTGGGATGGTGGTTCCGGAGGGGCAGGATTTTCTGATTTGCTGCCCGATGCAGAATTTTGGCTGCCTGGTGAGTATCAGGTGCAGATTTTTATCGGTTACGATTGGCAGCGTTCTGGTTTCTTCACCGTTGAAGGTGATCCGCCCACCTCAACACCCACACCGACCCAAACAGCAACCCGGGTCCCAACCAATACACCTACACCGGTAACTCCAACCTTTACGCCTACACCAACGGTTACGAAAACAGCAACCACTACGCCGATTCCCCCCACCCCAACATTAACACGTTGGCCAACCGCAACCAAGATCACACCTACGCTCACATTTACTCGCTGGCCTACGCCGTCGCTAACGCCTATACCATAATCCCCCACCTTGGACAGCAGGGGATTATGGTATTTATAGGAATTGTTTAAATTAATTGATGGTTATTTCGTCAATGGGGGTTCATCATCGCAGCAGCGATCTGAGCGGCAACACGCGCGTTATTCAATAATAAACTCAAATTGGTACGTAAACTTTTCTGCCCGGTTAATTGACTGACCTGACTTAATAGAAAGGGCGTCACTTCTTGCCCGCGTAAACCTTTTTCGCTTGCTTCATCGAGAGCCTGCTCAATGGCAGCATTAACGAGATCGGTCGGTAATGCTGCATCTTCTGGCGGAGGTACCGTCACCAGGATAGCAGAATTTAATCCCATTCCCCAATGTGCCTTCGCGATAGCGGCAACCTCATCGGGGGAATCGGCTCTCGCACTGACCGGTAAACCGCTAGAGCGCGAGTAAAAAGCTGGCAGCTCATCTGTCTGATAACCAACCACGGGCACACCCATCGTTTCTAAAACTTCCACAGTTGCGGGGAGATCTAATATCGCCTTGGCACCGGCACAAACAACGATCACCGGTCGTTGAGCAAGCTCTGGCAAGTCAGCAGAAATATCATAAGCGGGTTCCCGGTGCACACCGCCAATGCCGCCCGTTGCAAAAACCTGGATCCCGACGTTGTGAGCTGCTATCAACGTTCCAGCAACCGTTGTACCGCCGCTCTCTCCTTTTGCCAGTACCGGAGCATAATTCCGACGACTGATCTTATGCAGTGGTTTATCAGCAACCAATGCCTCAAGTTGATCCCGATCCATACCAACCCGAACAAAGCCAGTTAAAATGCCAATCGCCGCTGGGACCGCACCGTGTTTACGAATTTCACTTTCCATATCAACGGCTAAGTTTATATTTTGAGGATACGGCAGCCCATGAGTTACCACGGTGGTCTCCAGGGCTACAATAGGTTTTTTTTGAGCAAATGCTTCAGAAACTTCTGGAGAAATACGATAATATGTCAAAGTAGTTTTCCTTTTAAAATGGTTTGAAAAAACAATAAATTACACCAGGCTATTAGATATTCTACTCTACTTGGGAAGGAGGCATAACCCTGAAAAAGCTTTCACACAGTGCATGCTGACGGACAGCTATCAGAACTTCCTTTTAGGGCTGGGATTATGCATATCCAAAGTAGGTAAAAAAATGCTTATACATTTGAAGCTGTCCTGATTTTGACAGGGTATGGTCCCCCTGCATCGGTCTCGTACGGTAAAATAGTGCATCAGACATTCACCTAGAGAAACTATGCAAAAAACTGATTACTACCTGACTGACTTCCATACGCACACAATATCATCAAAAGACTGCCTGACCAAACCTGAAAAATTGATCGCAGCCTGCCAGACCAAGAAAATTGATCGCGTCATCATCACCGACCACAACACCATTGCCGGGGCAATCCGGGCGAAATCACTTGACCCACAGCGCGTCATCATCGGTGAGGAGATCATGACCACCCAGGGAGAAATTTTAGCTGCTTACGTCAGTGAGGAAATTCCCCCAGGTCTGCACCCGATGGATGTTATCCAACGCCTTCGTGGGCAGGATGCATTTATCAGCATATCCCATCCCTTTGATAAACATCGCCAGGGGCACTGGCAGCCCGATGATTTAACCGCTGTCCTGCCCTATATTGATGCAATCGAAACTTTTAATGCCCGTTGTATGCTGCCGCATTATAATTTTAGAGCCCAAAACTTTGCCCAAGAACATCAACTCTTGGGCACTTATGGGTCCGATGCCCACACGGCTTGGGAATTGGGGCGCGGCGCCCTGCTGCTCCCGGCCTTTGAAGATGCCGCCACCCTTCGAGAAGCACTAAAATCTGCCGTTGTCCCTCCAGTCATACTCTCCACCCCATTCATCCATCTGGCTTCACGCTACGCTGTACTGTATAAGCGGTTTAAAAATATGCTGTAGCCCTCCAATATTTTTATAGCTCATAACCATACTCCGGCCATCTTTAACAGGATGGCATACTTGATGCGCGGGAATTTACCAGGTGCTGCTTGCTTGACCACAATCATCAAGTCCAATATAATACACCATCATCCAATATTATGGACTTACTGCAATTATGTCATCACCAGAAAATACACTCCGCATCTTAGAATTTCTGCGTCAAAATCCCGAAGGCATCACCCCCAATAATATTCTCGCGCAGGTTGAAATCTCACGCAGTTCACTTTTTTCATTGTTAAAAGAACTTAAATCTTTAGGTTATCTTGAGCAAATTCGAGAACGAGGACGCTATACTGCAGGCCCACGCTTGATCGCCTGGCAGCATAGTTCTCCAAAAAGACCACAAGATATCTTAACCGCTTTCTATCAAGAAGCAGCAAATGCCCCTTTGGATGAAACCCTGGCGCTGGTAAACCGTGAACAGCAGCATATCTTCGTCCTTGCTCAAGTTGAAAGCAGTCAACAAGTGCGCAGCACCTTTGACCTCGGTCGGCAGCGATCTGATAAAAATGCCGCCTTGGCAGTCATAACATCGACACCGCAAAAAAACATCAAACAGCAGGGTTTTCATTTACAAACCTATACCGAAACCATTGAGTTGGCTATCCCGATATGCAGTGATGGAGTCCATCCTGAAGCAGCATTAATGGTCACTGCCCCTCGCTTCCGCCACAGTGAGCAGAGCATCTTATCTCACCTTGACGCGCTGCGCGAGATGGCAGCACATATCTCGTATCGATTGGGTGCCCATATCTACGCGCCCTATCAAACTGAAGAATCACACACTCCGGGTCCTACCATCCCGCTTAGTGACGATGAGATTAGCACCTTCCTCAGCGGACCGTGGACAGCTCGTTTGGCTTGTATACGCCCAGACAACACGCCCCACGTTGTGCCGGTGTGGCATGAGTGGAACGAGGGTGTTTTCTATATCGCAGCCTGGGAAGGCTCAAATTGGGCTTCATACGTGCGTGCAAATCCAAAAGTTTCACTCAGCGTTGATGAACCGTGGTCGCCGCTGCGGCGTGTTTCAGCACAGGGACAGGCGCTGCCAGCCAATCAAGTACCGGGTGGGATCAATGCCCTACTTGATCGTCTCAGCCAGCGGTATCTCGGTCACCCTCACTACAGCAAACAACCCTGGCAGGCTTTTTCCGTAAAACCCGACCGCGTCAAAGGTTGGCGCGGATTAAACAACTAATGCAAATCAGCACAGATTCTCTCAATCTAAATTACCAACCAAATAATGGCCCTTCGCTGCAGGTTTTAAATAATATCAATTTAGAAATCGGTAGCGGAGATTTTGTTGCTTTGATCGGCAAATCGGGATGCGGGAAATCCACCTTGCTGCGCATCCTGGGCGGTCTGCTGGATCCATCAAGTGGTCACGCA
>JBDLJO010000178.1:0-5343 GCA_039714275.1 Chloroflexota bacterium
CCAGCACCTTAACAATCAAATATTTTCACCCCACACAAAAAAACATAAGCACTCGTTCCTCAAAAAAAAATAAACGAGTACCTATGTTCTTTCAAACATGCGCTGGCAGATAACAAGTTCCCCCTCAAATTTCTCACTTACTACACTTTACATCAAACGGGTAGCTTACAAAAGGTGTGTAGTACCCCGCATAAAGCTCCCCGCAGGCATAATAACTGTACACATACTGCTGTTTGTTCAAAAACGCTAGCTGAATCTCACCATAATCGAGGTTAAGGAAGTGATGCTCATCCAGGGTGCGGATATAAACATCAACCGGCGAGCCGGTTTGATTGCGAATTTTCACTCGAATCGGTTTGATATAGTCCGCCACATCAACATGATGGGGGCGGTAAACCGGCGCAAACGCCCTCCCGCCGCAAACGGGCACATGGATGGTTTGTTCCATATTCAGATCAAGCGTGCCGGGTTCGGTGTGATTACAAGCCGTCATCGTGAACGAATACCAATTCCGGCTTACCAGCGTCACGTAAGTAGCATGGGCTGGCACACTGATAAAGCGTTGTTCGGGGCCGTATAAATAGATCGAAAATTCAAATTGGCTTCCATTGATGATCGTCAGGCGTACCGTGGGTGGCTTGCCGCCTTCCGCCAGAGCTGGTGCAGCAGGAATCGCAAGTGCCGCTATTAAGGCAATCAGAACAGCGGCCCATAAAGTATTACGGAGAAGAAGGTGCGCTTTTTTCATGGCGGTATCTCCTTGATATGTTGATAAAGGGAATTTGCTGGTTACTTGATCACATTATACTGTATAAAAGGCCTAATTTGGTTGTATTTCTAATAAAAATCACCAATAATCTTGACAAAATAGGTCTTATTTTATATCATCCTTATATAATGAAAAAACCAAACTAATCTCTCACTCAAGGAGGAGATATGTTCCACCATTTGCTCAAAAAATTAGATCACCGTTTCAGCTTTGCCAAAGCCAGCGCCCATTGTGATGTGCCCTGCGGTATCTACGATCCTATTGTCGCCCAGATTTCAGCCCTGACCGTTGTCCGCATGATGGATTTGATGGCCGCTTTAGAGGGCCAGGGTGTTGAATATCAAAACAGCATCTCCCGCTATGTCACCGTCAAGGAAGAACATGCTGAAAATGCTAAACACGAGATTCGCATCATCTGGGGTGATTTCATCAAGGATGCGCACGTCGAAGCACATCCGGAACTGCCCGGTCTGGTCCACAAGATCATGCAGCTTGGCTCTTCAAGCCGTCAGACTGCCGACCGCGAGTCCGGCGTGGCCTTTGTTGCTGCCATCAATCAGTTTGCCGAGATCTTCTGGACTATTAAAGGCGTCGAAACCAAAGTAGCCCAGGCCCCCTATGCCCCCGCGTTAGATATGGTTTATCCAGACCTCTAGGGTGCTCAAAATTATCAAAGTCACGGGGGACAGCATGATGCCGGTTTACCAGGAAGGGGACTTCGTGGTTCTTGCCACGAGTTCCTTCCTTTTTGGCAGGATAAAGTCGGGGGATATTGTTGTTTTTACCCATCATATTTATGGTACGATGATAAAAAAAGTGCTTTCCATTGATTCAGATCTGATCAATGTAGGGGGCACAAATATCCACAGCCTGGATAGCCGGAAGCTGGGACCCATTGATCGCCATATGCTGCTTGGCAAAGTGATCTGGCACATCCCTGGCCCTCATCGATAATCTTTGGAGGTAGTCGCATCAATGGAGCATTCTGAGCATCGCCCTTCGGTCTCACCCAAAGCTGCGATTCCCTTTGGCATTTTAGCCGTTTCAACATCATCTATATTTATCCGCTACGCTCAGGTTCATGCGCCGTCATTGACCATTGCTGCCGTCCGTCTGGCATTGGCAAGCATGCTCTTGGCTGTCATCATGGTCTGGCGTCATCGCAATGCCTTGCGCGTCCTTTCACGTTCAGATCTCGGGTTAGCTTGGCTTTCCGGGGGATTTTTGGCGGTTCACTTTGCCTCCTGGATTTCATCATTGGAATATACCAGCGTTGCAAGTTCGGTTATCTTTGTCAGCACCGCACCGCTCTGGGTTGCCATCTTGTCCCCGCTGACGTTGAAAGAGTCCCTCGCTCGCTCGGTGTGGTTCGGATTGGCCCTGGCATTGGTGGGCGGGGTCATTGTCGGATTGAGTGATTCATGCGTTTTGGAGGGGGCCGCGTTAACCTGCCCTCCCTGGAGTCAGTTTGTAGCTGGAAAGGCATTTTTTGGCAACCTGCTTGCCCTGATCGGCGCTTGGGCTGGGGCGGGTTATTTATTGATAGGACGTCGTTTGCGCGCCAAGATGTCACTGATACCCTATATATTCGTGGTTTATGGCATCGCCGCCCTGATTCTTGTGGTCGTCATGTTTTCAGCTGGTCAAACCCCGGTAGGCTTTCCACCCCAGACATATTTATGGCTGCTCCTTTTAGCGCTCGTGCCGCAGCTTTTAGGACATTCTACATTTAATTGGGCTTTGCGTTACCTTTCAGCAGCTTATGTCTCGATCACATTGCTTGGTGAGCCCATTGGGTCCATTATTTTGGCATATTTCCTCTTAAAAGAAACCCCCACGCCATTGATGATCTTTGGTGCTATACTTATCTTAACCGGTATTTTTATTGCCTCTCGTGCTCAATAATGGTATAGATATTTATGGCTCAAAAAGGTGATTCCAACACTAAAGAACCCTCTTCCGGGATTGATTCTCTGGTTCGGGTGTGGCTTCGTTTTGAACGTTTCTCCTGGGATATAGGCGGGATTATTGCTTTAGCAGTATCCCTGATGACCTTATTAGGGTTGGCCGCTCCTAAAATCACCGGTGGTGCCCTGCTCTCATTTTGGGTGGATTTATTGCGCCGCTGGCTGGGGTGGGGCATTTTCTTTGTCATTCTTGCTTTTGGGTACCTGGGCATTATCATGCTGCGCCGCCGCATGGATGAGGGCATATCTATCCACTGGGGACGCGTTTTTGCTTTTGAAGGGGCTGCCTTTTCCGCTTTGACTCTTTTCTCCGTGTTGGGAGGGGTCTCGCTGGTGCGCGCGGAGGCCGGCTTGGATGGTGGTTTGGTTGGATGGGGGTTGACTGAACTTTTAGGGCTCTTATTTTCTCCCTTCTGGATAGGTCTTATCGCCGCCGCTGCTTTATTAGGTTTTCTTATTTATGCGCTTAATTTAACCTCTTGGCTGTCTCGGCTTTGGACCTATTTCGAACCCGCTGAAGAATTCCAACTTTCAACGCCCAGTGGAGTCAGCATTGCTCCCTCCGATGATTCAGAATCATTGGTAGCCCCCAAAAAACCAGCCCGGCGAAATCAGCTCAAGGTCGCCAAAGAGCATCGAAAAAGTTTCCGGGTAGAGCAAAATGACGAACGATCAGACACACCCTTACCCCGGCCTGAAAATTTACCGCCCTTCACCGTGCTTGCCAGTGAACGTGCTGCGCGGCCCAGTGAGAAACATATCAACCAGCGCGCTGGGTTGATCGAACAAACATTAGCCGAATTTAATATCCCTGCGAAAGTTGTCGGTTTTCAAATTGGTCCCACAGTAACCCAATTTGCTGTTGAGCCTGGTTATATTGAGAAACCGGGTGCCACCGCTGATGAGATCGCGCGCTTGAAAAAAGTTCGTGTTTCCCAAATCGCAGGTCTAAATCGGGATTTAGCGCTCTCCTTGGCTGCCGAACGACTCCGCATTCAGGCTCCCGTACCAGGACGTGCTTACGTTGGTATAGAAGTTCCTAACGTCTCATCTACCGTGGTGCGCTTACGACCGGTTTTGGAAACCGATGTCTTTCAAAAGGTCAAATCACCTTTAGCCTTGGCTCTGGGGCGGGATGTATCTGGTGAAGCCGTTGTAGCCGATTTAACCAGCATGCCGCACTTGCTGATTGCGGGTACAACCGGGTCCGGCAAATCGGTTAGTGTTGCTGCAATGGCCGTTTGTTTGGTTATGAACAACAGCCCCGAAGATTTGCGCCTGGTGATGGTCGATCCAAAAATGGTGGAGTTAATTCGCTTTAATGGCTTACCCCATCTTTTAGGTAAAGTTGAAACCAGTCTGGACCGCATCCTGGGAGTCTTGCAGTGGGTTGTGGCCGAAATGGATCAGCGCTACAAACTCTTGGAAGAATCGCGCTCACGCAATATTGATACCTATAATCGCAAGATGCGGGCTAAAAAAGAAGCGACTTTACCGAGAATTGTGGTTTTGATTGATGAATTGGCCGACCTGATGATGTCTGCCCCCGAGCAGACCGAGCATAATTTGGTCCGTCTGGCCCAAATGGCGCGTGCCACCGGCATCCACCTTGTTGTTGCCACCCAGCGCCCCAGCACGGATATTGTTACCGGGTTGATTAAAGCCAATTTCCCGGCCCGTATATCTTTTGCCGTTGCTTCCTCCGTTGATTCACGGGTGATTCTGGATACAACCGGTGCCGAACATTTACTGGGCAACGGCGATATGCTTTTCTTGCACCCCGAATCGGGCACCCCGGTGCGTATTCAAGGGGTCTGGGTTACCGATCAAGAATTAGAGCGTGTTGTTCGCTTCTGGCAAAAAGCGTATCCCGAGGTTGATGATGAAGACATCCCGCCCTGGGAGAAGATTCTAGAGAAAGAAGCAGTCTTGGCCGATAGAGACAACCTCATCGAGGACGCTATTAAGATTGTGCAGCAGACACACCGTGCCAGCACATCCATGATTCAAAGACAGCTTCGCATCGGCTACCCGCGTGCCGCTCGCTTGATGGATGAACTTGAAGATTTGGGCGTCGTTGGTCCGTCAATGGGGACCGGTCAGGAACGTGAAGTATTGATCTCGCCCGATGATGATCCCCTGGATTGGATGACATAATTTCACTCCCTACTTTAGACAATCTTAAGAATATTGCCGCATTGCTTGACAGCCATCTAGCCATGCGATAGCATACAAGCTTGTATTAACAGCCCAAGATAGGATGTTCTCGTGACACAAGTTGCCGATAAACAAAAACCAGCCACATTTACCGATATGCTGCGCTCCCTTTTTAAAGGGATTTTAGACCCCATTGGAGCGTTTCTAAATCGTTTAGGTTTGACCCCCAATATGCTCACGATTTTGGGGTTAATAGGCAATACCATCGGGGCTGTATTCTTGATGCGGGGAAATATGCTCGTTGGCGGTCTCCTGATTTTAGTGATGGGTCCTATCGATGCCCTGGATGGCACGATGGCGCGCCTGCGCGGAGAGCCAACCCAATTTGGCGCATTTATTGATTCCGTTACCGACCGCTATTCTGAGTTGGTGATTTATTTAGGGTTGCTT
>JBDLJO010000179.1:0-5326 GCA_039714275.1 Chloroflexota bacterium
GTCTGGATGATCAATGGAGCCTTCTTCTCGACTGCTGCTTCAACCACAGCTTCCATTTGTATCAGGTTGGTGATGTTGAAAGCCCCAACAGCATATTTGCCCTCGGCGGCTTCAATCATCATTTCTCTTGCGCTGACTATTGACATGGCTTTCTCCTTTTAATCTATTTTACATTTTTACTATGTTAATGAAGCGAGTAGTGCTGTTTTAATTTGGACCGTTCTTATTACGCCTTGATACGTTTCCCTTGCGGGTCCCAAAGCGGTTCTCGTTCAACAATAGCTTTCACTCGTTCCTCAAAAATCTCGATTTCAAGCGCAGTTCCAGCATCGGCATATTCGATCGGCAGATAACCATAGGCAATGCTTTTTCCGACCGAATAACCATAACCGCCCGACGCGACCCATCCGATGATCTTCTCGCCATCATGGGTACGAATCGGTTCTTTCCCCAACACGACAACATCGGTATCTTCTAGGGACAGACAGCAAAGCTCCTTTTTTATACCTTCCTCTTTTTGTTTAAGCAGTGCATCACGTCCAATAAAATCGCCTTTATCCAGGTCGACCGCAAAGCCCAGGCCTGCTTCGAAGGGAGAATAATCCGGACTGATCTCCGAACTCCAATAACGGTAGCCTTTTTCCAATCGTAGTGTGTCTATAGCTCGATACCCGGCCGCGACCAACCCTTCCGGTTGTCCCGCTTCCCAAATCGAATCAAAAAGTCGTAATCCATATTCCATTGCCGGATAAAGCTCCCAGCCCAATTCTCCGACATAAGTTACCCGCAGCGCCAAAACAGGCACATCTCCAATCGTGATTTTCTTGGCGGTCATATAAGGGTAACTTTCGTTGGACAGGTCATCTTTGGTAATTTTCTGCAAGATCACTCGTGCCTTTGGACCCCACACCCCCAGGCAGGCATACGATGAAGTCACATCATCAATGATCACGGAGCCGTCATCCGGGCAGTTCAGCCGCAGCCATGAGAGATCGCGTCGCCCGAAGGATGTCCCTGTGATGATAAAGAAACGATTCTTTTCCAAACGTGTAATGGTGTAGTCAGATTCAATGCCGCCGCGTGGATTGAGGGCTTGGGTGTAGATAACCGTCCCAATCGGCTGATCAATATCGTTTGCGCAAAGATGCTGCAAAAATCCTAAAGCGCCGGCACCTCGCACTTCAAATTTATTAAAAGATGTTTCATCGAATAACCCGGCGCTTTCTCTGGTTTGCAAATGTTCATAACCAATTGCGCGTGACCAATTCCGTTTGGCCCAGCCTTTAGGCTCATGCCCGTGATTGGCTTTCTCCTCGTAAATGGAGAACCAGTTGGCGCGTTCCCAGCCAGTCTTCTCGCCAAAAGCAGCCCGCAGCTCGCGCAGCCGGTGGTAGGTGGGGGAGAGACGCAGCATGCGGCCGGAAATACGTTCGCTCTGGGGGTAATGGATATCGTAATATTTAGTATAGGTTTCAATAGTGCGCTTAACAATATAATCTTGGCTGGCATAATTTGAGCCAAACCTGCGCAAATCGAGATGCCAGACATCCCATTCAGGATGCCCATCAGTGATCCACTCTGCCATCACCTTGCCAATCCCGCCAGCACCGGCCAAGCCGTGCGCACAAAATGCACAGGCCACCCAAAATCCGTTGATGGCTGTTGGGCCAAGTAAAAATTCTCCATCAGGTGTGAAACCTTCAGGGCCGTTGAGCAGTTCGATAATTTCAGCAGTTTCAACCGACGGCACACGTTGAATCGAGTTTTCCATCAAGGCCTCGAAACGATCCCAGTCTGGGGGCAGGAGTTTATATTTAAAATCTTCCGGGATACCATCCAGACCAAAAGGTATCGGGTCTCGCTCGTAACCGCCCGTCACTAACCCGCCTACTTCCTCGCGCCAGTAAACCAATTTGTCTGGATCGCGCAGCGTTGGAATGCCGCGTTCCACACCTTTGATGGGCTTGGTCGTCACGTATTGATGTGCCATTGGGACGACAGGCAGGTTTAGCCCCACCATTTTCCCAATCTCGCCACCCCACTGCCCGGCAGCGTTAACAACCACTTCGGCTTTGATCGTACCTTGATCAGTGACCACAGTCTCCACACGGCCGTGCTTTTGGGTGATCTGAGTCACCTTGGTTTCTGTGTAAAATTGTGCCCCCCGCTGCCTGGCTCCTGCAGCCAATGCCATCGTCAAGTCTGTTGGATTGATCGAGCCGTCGGTGGGGGTATAAGCCGCACCCAATACACCGTCGAGGGACATCATCGGGAACAAAGACTGCGCTTCCTTAGGGGAAATCATTTCCAGGGGCATCCCAAAAGAACGCGCCATCCCGACCAGGCGTTTAAGAGATTGCATCCTTTCAGGTGAAGATGCTAAACGAATACCGCCGACTTGACGCCACCCGGTATCTTGCCCGGTCTCTGCTTTCAGCCGTCCGTATAGTTCAGTGCTGTATTGCATCATGCGTGTCAGATTGGGATCTGAACGCAGTTGACCTATTAACCCGGCTGAATGCCAGGTAGAGCCGCTGGTTAACTCTCCCCGTTCAACAACCACGACATCTTTCCATCCCATAAGTGTGAGATGGTAAGCGATGCTGCAGCCGCCGACTCCGCCGCCAATAATGACAACCTGAGCATGTGATGGAAGTTTAGACATTAATTGAAGCTCCTGAATTCATGCTTCACTAACAATCATCATTGATCAACATAATTTTATTGAATACACTCTTTGAGCAATTGCTGCCACATCTCTCCCTGCATCCCAAGTTCTGTGCGGGCAAAATAGGTGTCGGCATAATCACGAAAATCAAAATCCAGTTTTGAAATACCAATCTGTACCATCGCCCACATCGCCTCCCGGAAATCAGAAATGATCTTCAATATCTTGATTCGGGCCCAGTTGGCAGAACTCACTTCGCCGTAATAAGCATTCAACAGCCAGTGATCTTGTTCATCTGAGAATTCATGGTGGACAGAGAAATTTGCCAGGTCAAATACCGGATCACCCATCCCGGCGTATTCCCAATCTAAGATCCGGATTTGACCATCATCGAGAAAATTAGCGTTTAGTAGATCATTATGGCAAAGTTGGGGCGTAAATGGCGTTTTTAACAATGCAGATTCAGCCGCATTCATTTGCCCAATAAGCCAATCAAAGTTTTCGGGAAAATCCACCCCGAATCTGCGCGCAATCTCGGTCGCATCCTCAACAACACGGAATGGAGAAAATATTTCTGGTATCGGGGCCATTTTGTGGACGCGGCGCACTGCCTCAGCAACGCGGTTGATGTTTTGGGGTTTCCCAAGCTCATCAGGTGCAGGCTGGTGCCCTTCAATAAAACTCGTCACCAGATATCCTTCGGGTTCAATCACGTAAAAGACTTCAGGACCAATACCTATCTCCCCTGCGGCTTGACTGACCGCACATTCGGTTGCGCGTACAATGCCTAATAATTCGGTATCTGCCCCCGGGATGCGGAGCACAAAAACATCCCCGTTCACTTCAATACGGAAATTCTCATTGGTAATACCACCGGTCAGAGGGGATGTTTTTAGGTCAGTAGCGTTTGCCCATGCTGGGACGCGAGCAGTTGCTTCTTCTATCGTCAGGGTCATAAATTGGCTGCACTTTTATGTGTTTCTTTGTTAGACGCAAATTTACCAATATGTAGAAAATAGAATGCCGTTGAAATTATATCTATAAAAGTAAAAATTTGCAAATACTTTCATAATCTGCTACAATTTTTTCACAAACAGCTCAATAACTGTCATTTTGATCGGTTTTTTGACTTGGAAAAGGATCATTTCATGCGTAAAACATACATTCCGGCGCAAAGACGCGAACTCATTCAAGAGTACTTGGCGGCCCACAAAGCAGCCCGTCTTGCTGATTTGAGTGAAATGTTAAATGCTTCTGAAGCTACTATTCGCCGCGATCTTGAAAAACTCGAAGAAACAGGTTTCCTGGAGCGCACGCATGGCGGCGCAGTCCTCAGTCAGCGGTTGTCACGAGAACCGGAATATCAAAATAGGCTGCTGGATAGCCCCGATGCCAAGCGCTTGCTGGGCAAGTACGCCGCCGCGTTGGTCGAAGATGGCGATGTCGTTTTTATCAATGGGGGTACCACCACAACAGAAATTATTCGTCATATCCGCCCCAACGCCGATATTACCGTGATCACCAATAATGTCTTTGCCGCGATGGAGATTAATCATCTGGGTTTTGAGCTGATTCTATTGGGGGGCATTTATCAGCCGGTCTCTCTTTCGGTCGGCGGCAATTTTGCTGTTGAAAATCTAAAGCAAGTTTACGCTGATAAAACATTTATTGGTGTTGATGGCATCAGTCTTAAATATGGCTGTACTTTCCCGACCAGCGTCGAGGCACAAGTTGTCCGCACAATGATGGACCGTACCCGTGGTCACGTTTACGTTGTAGCAGATCACACCAAGTGGGGGACAGTCTCCAATTATGAGGTTGCCAAAGTTGAGAAAATCCACAGCCTGATCACCGACCATGCCTTTGATATGACTGTGCGCGAATCTTTAATCGCGCAATCAGTAGAAGTTCTTATCGCGGGGGATAGCCCTTTCTAGTGCGCATAAATAATAATTTGGAAATCTCTCCGAAAAATTAAATATCCCTCAGCTTTTCGTTGATTTAAGTCACCCATAATCCACGTCGAACATAGAATATAATAAGACCAATTATATCGAGTATAATTAGAAAGCTCTCTTTTCTATATTAGTCGAATTCAAAATAAGATTTCCTCCCTGGGGACTACTATTTCTATAGGGTGAATACGATGTCAATTGATAATAATTTGACCAAAGCCCAGCTTTTAGAAGAGCTTGCTGCTCTGCGCCAGCAGCTTGAAAACGAAGATGCCCGTAAGAAACTTGCATTGATCCAGACGATAGAGGCTGGACTTTCCGAGCAATTATCGCTTCAGGAAATCTATGACCTCGTGGGGGAAAAATTAAAGGGGTATTTTGATGCCACTTCCGTGGTGATCGCGATTTATGATCAAAAGACCAATCTGGTTCAGTACCCATACTTTATGGATAAAGGTACTTTTGTGGATGTCTCTCCAAAACCCGTGGGCAACAGTTTCTCGGGGCATGTCATCAAAACGAAAAAAACGCTCTACTTTTCGCAGCAAACTGAGATATTGAAATTGGTCAAAAAATTGCGGATGGACATAGATGACATGCTGCATGACACAATTTCTAAATCCTATATGGGTGTTCCCCTGCTTTCGCAAGATCAGGTAAACGGTATGATTTCCCTCCAAAATACCAATCGTGAGGGTGCTTT
>JBDLJO010000180.1:0-5325 GCA_039714275.1 Chloroflexota bacterium
GTCTTTGTTGTGGGCGAAGATCAAGCCTTAGAAATGCGTCCGGTCACCGTCGGGCTGCGTGATTTCGCTAATGCCGAGATTTTATCCGGCCTTGAAAAGGGTGAAATCATCAGCACAGGCACAATCGAGACTGGTGAATAGGAGCTCCAAAATGGCTAAATCTATTATCAGCGTCAACGATCTTTATAAAACTTATGGGGAAGGCGATGCAGCCACACACGCCCTACGCGGGTTATCCGCAACGGTTGAAGAAGGAGAATTTGCTGCCATTATGGGACCTTCGGGGTCAGGGAAATCAACCTTGATGAATATTATCGGATGTCTTGACCGCCCTACCAGCGGCAGCTATGTCCTAAACGATGAAGACGTCAGTGATCTCAGCAAGGCCGAGTTAGCCGAGGTGCGCAATCAAGAAATTGGTTTTGTGTTTCAATCCTTCAATTTACTGCCGCGTCTTTCAGCTCTGCATAATGTAATCTTACCTATGGTTTATGATATTCGCCGGCGCTGGGATGAATATGAGCAAGAAGAATTTGCGATCAAGGCATTAGAATCGGTGGGACTAGCAGATCGCATCCATCATCTGCCCAGCGAGCTTTCTGGCGGACAGCAGCAGCGGGTGGCGATTGCCCGGGCTCTCGTTAACCGTCCTGCCATCCTGCTGGCCGATGAACCCACCGGCAACTTAGATACCCAATCCAGCCATGAAGTTATGGAGATCCTCCAAAGGCTGCACGGTGATGGTGCAACCATCATCATGGTTACGCATGAGCCAGGTATCGCCAACCATGCGCAACGCGTGATTTGTGTGCGCGATGGACAGATTGCTGTTGATGGCGATGATGCCTGCCGCGGCGGGAAGTTATAACCCGGGAGGGTATGGTTGATGAAGAAAGCCAAAACACCGAAAAAAACCTTCTGGATTGTGCTCTCGATCATCGCTGTGAGTCTGCTTGGCGCTTATTTTGCCGCCCAAACGACAAACCAAAGTGATCAAAGCACCGCAGAAGCGCAGATTTCCCGTGCCCGGGAAGGTGATATCCAAATTACGGTCAGCGGCAGTGGTGAGTTGATTGCTCAAGACGAGATTGACCTCAGCTTCAGTATGTCTGGGGTCATCGAGACGCTTGCGGTCCAAATTGGCGATCGTGTTCAAGCAGGTGATATGCTGGCAGCTCTCGATTCTGATCAAGCTGAATTATCCTTGCTTGAGGCCGAATTAGCCTGGGAGCAGGTCAACTCTCCAGCCGCGATTGCAGAGGCAGAGGCTGCACTTTCCCAAGCTGAGGTCAGTTTAGAAGAGGTTCAAAAGGAACTATTAATCCTCAACGCCGGCCCTTATATACCCACATACCAAACACGGTATGATTTGGCCTTTGAAGCCTATCAAGAAGCTTTAGCAAAAATGAGAGCCGCTAAACGACCACGACCCTTTGCCAGGGCTGTAGAACAAACAGAAGAAGCTGTAGATGCTGCATTAGAGGCGTTGATTTGGGCGCAAACGTATACCGCACCTGAAGAAGATCTGACCCGACTAACATTAGAGGTCGATCTAGCAAGGGCGTACCTTCGTGACCAAGGTACGCTGGTTGCCATGCTGCATGGGACGCCGCTCCCGGAGATTGAAGACAGCGCTATCGGCCCGGCGGTGATCGCGCTGCAAAATGCAGCCATATCCCTGCAAACCGCGGGTGATGCTCTGGCTAAAACCGAACTTGCGGCACCGATAGATGGCACAGTTAGCGCCCTTTTCGTTGATGAAAACGAATCTATCACCAGCGGCTCACCGGTATTGACTCTGACGACTGTCGATCAACTCCTACTGCATTTTTACCTGGAAGAAAGCGATATCGCCTGGGTTTCGATTGGCGATCCCATTCAAGTACATTTATCAGCGTATCCGGATGTGATCATCGATGGCAGTATCAGCAGTATCAACCCGGTAATGGTTAATGTCGATCGAAGCTGGATGGTTGAATTATGGGCTGAGATCAATCTGCCGTCCAATTTGGAACTCTTACCCGGTATAAGCGCTGAAGTTGAAGTGATTGCCGCTGAAACGGTGGATGCCGTCCTGGTTCCCACCCAAGCCTTGATTGAAGGTGCGGATGGAAGCTACCAAATAGCAGTAATACTAGATAATGAGCAAGTTGAATATCGTCAAGTCAGCGTTGGACTGCGTGATTTTGCCAATGCCGAAATTCTCTCTGGGCTGGCAGTTGGTGAAAAAATCAGTACAACACCAGATCTGCTGCCCGAAAGATCACAATGATTGAGGTAGTCTGATGAATTTTTCTACAATCCTACGCGTGGCCTGGAAGGGTCTAACGCTTAACAAAGTACGTTCTTTCTTAACCACATTAGGCGTGATCATCGGTGTGGCATCTGTGATCGTGATGCTGGCCGTCAGCGCTGGCGCAGAAGCCGCGATCGCCGAACAGATCAACTCGTTGGGAGCAAACCTGCTGATCGTTTCCCCGATGCGCGGTATCCCAGGGGCATCACGTTCCCTGAAATTGGATGACGCTATCGCAATCGACGAACAAATCTTCGGTATTGACGGGGTCTCAGCGGAACAAGCCCCGCCGCCGCAAACGGTGAAAGCCAATAATTTAACGCTTGAAGACATCAGCGTCATCGGCACCACCAGCGATTTCCCTGAAGTGCGCGATTACCCCCTCGAAAGTGGGCGCTATTTCACTGCAGAGGAAGACGATCGGAAATCCAAAGTGGCCATACTCGGTTCTGGTTTAGCGACCGATTTCTTTGGCGAGGAAGATCCAATTGGGCAAACCATCACTGTGGGTACGGTAAAACTTACCGTGATCGGTGTGATGGCCCCCAAGGGTACGGTATCAGATATCGATTATGATGGGCGCGTGTATATGCCCATCAGCATTGCCCTGGACAAATTTGTGACCTTCTCTCCAATGGCTGGCGACCGGGTGCGCACGATTTATGTAAAGGTCAGCGATGCCGAAAAAATGGACAGTGTCAACTCACAAATTACATTTTTGTTATCTGAGCGGCATGATGTTGATCCGAGTTCACCTGATTTCAGCATCAGCACACAGCAAGATATTATCGCAACACAAGAGGCCACGACCGCCGCTTTCCGTGATCTGCTGTCCTGGGTAGCCGGAGTATCGCTGCTGGTGGGCGGGATCGGCATTATGAATATCATGCTGGTATCCGTAACGGAGCGCACACGTGAAATTGGTTTGCGTCAGGCCTTGGGTGCCCGTCCCAGCGATGTACTGCTGCAATTCCTGATCGAAGCGATCATCCTCAGTCTGGTAGGGGGATTGGTCGGCGTGATGCTGGGGGTCGGCGGCTCCTATCTCTTTGGCGAGCTGGGTGAGATGCGCACAGAAATTGTGCCCTTATCGATTCCCTTGGCTTTTGGTGCTGCCGCGATCGTGGGTATTTTCTTTGGCTATTATCCAGCCACCCAGGCGGCTAAACTAGACCCCATTGTGGCCCTGCGTCACGAATAATCCATCATCTCATAAGGAGAAAACAACCATGAAGAAATTAATTACGATCCTCTTATTGATCAGCGCCTTGATGATCGCTGGCTGCTCAGCTGACGAAACAGTGGGTGAATCAACATCACCCGAAATGAACGCTACTCCAACACCTTTAATGGCAGGTTCTTTTGGAATCGATTACGATGATGCGACCAGTGCACGCAACCAATTGGCCCTGGGCACGCTGAAGCTTGAGGATGGCAGCCTGGGCATCAGCGTGGATCAAGCCAGCACACTGCTGCCCCTGTGGCAGGCTCTGATGGCGCTAGAATCGAGTGAAACCACTGCCCCCGAAGAACTGACCGCGGTCCAAAATCAGATCATCCAAAGCATGCGTGATGAGCAAATTTCAGCCATCAGCGCAATGCAATTCACCAACAGCGATCTGACGGATTTCTACACTGACCAGGGGCTGGTAATCAGCACCCCTTCAGCCGACAGCGAAAGCGGCAGCATGAAAGATATGACCCCTGAAGAGCGAGAGGCTTTCCGGGCGACCGCGGAAGCACAGGGCACACCGGTTGGTGAAGGTGGCGGCGGCAGCGGGAAAGAACGTAAAGACCTGCTGACCGAGACCGTAATTGCCTTGTTAACTGAGATAACAAACCAGTAATCATCATTGGGAAAAAAACCTAATTTAAAAAAAGGAAAATAAAATGAAACGCATATTCTTTTTAACCATCTTAATCACAGCTCTGCTAATGAGCGGCTGCTCCAGCGATGCGCCAGCAGCTTCAGTTGAAGAAATCGCTGCTGCTGACGAGCAATCAGTTCCGGCAGAAGGAAGCTCTGCTGACGCTACTACCCCTAAAACTTTAGAAAATTATCTGAGTACGGATTATGAGAACGCGATCAGCCCCTATATTCAGCTTTCGCTGGGCACCCTGAAACTGGCTGAAACCGATCAATTGATCAGTGTGGAACAAGCGGGTCATTTGCTACTGCTCTGGCAGGCCAGCAAATCCCTGGAAAGCAATCCCAATAAAGCCCCCCAAGAAATAGCCGCAGTGCAGGCGCAAATTGTTGCCACGATGACGGCGGAGCAGTTGGGCGCGATTGCCAACATGCAGTTGACCAACGAGGATCTGGCCGCATTCTATGAATCCATGGGAATGAGCATGCCTAACCCGGATGATGAAAGCGAGGGTCAGCGCGGCGGCGGGATGGGCGGCGGCAGCAGTGAACTGACCCAGGAAGAACGTGAATCCATGAGAGCCACCCGGCAAGCTTCTTCAAGCGGAGATGAAGGCGGCGGTGCAGGACGAGAGCGAAAGACGATCCTAACCGACACAGTGGTTAACTATCTCCTGGAGATCATTGCTAACGGCGAGTAGATCTTAAAGTACTTAGAATCAAAAAAGGGCTGTCCCAATTGAATTGGGACAGCCCTTTTTATTATGCTTAATTTGTGGAGCTTATTTTCTTCGGCGAGAACGCTGAATGCGTTTACGACGACGAATTGCTTTTTTTCTCTGAATACGTCGCAGCTCACTCTTCGAAACAAACCAACGCTTGCGGCGTACAGCACTCAGGACACCACTTTTAGCTACTTTCTTACGAAAGCGGCGCAGCAATTGTTCTTGCGATTCATTGGATCGCAGGTCTACCGTCGTCAAAATCCTCACCTCCTTCATCACGGGGGGGGTCTATAGGCGTATTCCCTAAAACAAGATATCCATCATAGGATATTACGCAAAAAAAGAAACGCATCTAAAGGCTATGCTTTGAAAAAAACACCTTCGATGAGTTTCAGCCAACAGATGGGGATTGTACCACAGGGGTGGAGACTGTCAAC
>JBDLJO010000181.1:0-5324 GCA_039714275.1 Chloroflexota bacterium
TGTTTCTCAACAACAAATTCCCATTCTTCCGGGCCCATCACGGTTGATACATGGCCGGGGGCAATCAGTGCATCGAATCCGGGTGTGCCCGAGTCGAGCAGCATGGCAACGGCTGGCCAGGTCAATCGGCCGGACAATAATACTGAGAGGTTTTCAGGCACGCCTTCTACCATCATTGCCGCCACAGGTGCAGTGGTGGTTTCAAAGCCGGCGGCAAAAAACACCACGGCTTTATCCGGATTATCTTTGGCGATGCTGACGGCTTCGGTCGGTGAGGCAATGGGCCGGATATCCGCACCCTGTGCTTTGGCCTGTTCCAGAGTGCGCGCCTGTATCTTTGGCACATTGACCGGCACGCGTAACATATCGCCAAAGGCGACCAGGATGATATCTTCATGAAGTGCCAGCTGGATCGCTTCGAACACATCCTCTTCCGGACAGACACAGACCGGACAGCCGGGGCCCGGCACCAGCTCGATATAATCCGGCAGGGCTTTACGTAAACCGGCCATGGTAATCGAGCGTTCATGACCACCACACACATTCATGATCTTTACCTTGTCCTTCTGGTGAGGCAGGGCATGGATTCGTTCAAGCCATTTTTTTGCGCTGCTAGCTGTCATCTTAAGCGGTCGTCATACCACCTGGTTTTCATCATGGCTGTGTTCATGATCATGGTGATGATGACTGTGTCCAGATGGTGGTGGATTCTCCTTGAGGTAAGCGATACGTTCTGCTCTCTGCTGTGTGATCCATTCGATCCAGTGAGGCACACCGGATTTATCTTTGGCAGAGAGCGTGATGATGGGTGCGGTACTGGCGATATCATGTAGATAACTTTTTGCCCTTTCAGGATCGAAGTCATCCAGTATCGGAAGCAGATCACTCTTGCTGAGCAGCACCAGATCAGCAGCACGGAACATAACTGGATATTTTGCCGGTTTATCATCACCTTCAGGCACAGACAGTAATGTGATGTTCAAATGCTGCCCCAGATCGAAACTTGCCGGACAGACCAGGTTGCCAACATTCTCGATAAACACGATGTCATATTCAGAGAGGTCAAGGTTATGTAAGGCCTGATGGACCATGTGCGCATCGAGATGACAGGCGCTGCCAGTAGCGATCTGTATTGCTTTAACACCATGTTTACGGATACGCTCGGCATCGTTCTCGGTTTCAAGATCACCCTCGATGACTGCGATGCGTAGCCCCTCTCCTGCTTTCTGGCCCATCTGCTGGATAGTCGCTTCAAGCAGGGCCGTTTTACCGGCACCGGGTGATGACATCAGGTTGATCGCCAGCACCTTATGCTGGTCAAAATGGTCACGGTTATGTTTTGCCGTATGATCATTTTCATGCAGCAGGCTATGAAGCACAGTGACCGCTTCTTTTCCGCTTTCGGTTTTCTGGAGTTTGCCACCCGGACGAATCAGACCTTCGTTGCCGTGGGTTATGTTGCATCCGCATGTGTCACACATAATTAATACTCCAACATTTATTTCTATTGTATGCCTGCATAAGCGTTTGCGTTGCAGGCATACAACTATCAAAACAAGTTTTAAGTCATATGTTTTAAGCTGTAAGTAAAAAAGTCTTTAAAACTTAAACATATAACTTAAAACATATAACTTACAACACAAACAGTTAATGCACGCTACCCGATGAAGCACTCTTCTGCTTCTCAAGCTCAACACTCATCAACATCATTTCATCACCACTAATTAAAGTGGTTCGCCAGTCGCCGCATTGTTTACAGATTAATTTGTTTGGCAATGCATCCGATTCACTGCCGCATTGTGTGCATTTAACTTTTATCGACAGCTGCTCGATAACCAGTTCTGCATCTTCTGCAACTGTTCCGGCACTGGCAATGCTATAAGCATTTTTCAGTAACTGAGCCTCAACACCTGACAATGGCCCTATGCCAATAACAATAGTGGTTACACTCTGTGCATTACGTTCCAGGGCAATGTTTTCAACCTGCTCCATTAACGACTGACAGATAGCAAGTTCATGCATATCTTATGACTGCTCTCCCGCCAGCATCTCATCATACAGTTCCCACGCTGTCTGTGCTTCCTGCGGTGATATCCTCTGGATAGCATAACCGACATGCACAACGATGAAATCATCCACCTCTAACTTGTCCTCCTGCATCATGAACAGGCTGACATCACGCTCGACACCTTTTGCCTCACAACGTGCGGTAAAACCATCGATGGATTTAATTTGCATCGGTATGCCAAGACACATAAATCATAACCCTGAAAAACAATTTAAAAACTAAGTACTTAAAATATAACCTTATACGATGTATTTAATGTTACAAAATACGCTGACATGTTGACATATGTCAACAACAGTTGCACGATAGCCTGATAAAAAGTTATTAAGTAACATGCTGGGCGCTCTGATGAACAGTGATAATACTTTGATACTTGGAATCGGCAACACCTTGTTAACAGATGAAGGTGCGGGTATTCATGCACTCAACCTCCTTCAATCAGCCTATCCTAATATACCAAATTTAACTTTCCTCGATGGTGGTACGCTTAGCTTCACACTGGCCACCTGGATTGAAGACTGCACCAATCTAATCGTTTTCGATGCCGCTGAACTACAACAACCTGCAGGTTCAGTACAAACGTTTATCGGTGATGCGATGGATGATTTCCTCGGCAATACCAAACGCAGTGCACATGAAGTTGGCTTACTAGATCTTATCGATATCGCCCGTCTCACCGGACACTTTCCAGAAAATCGCGCATTGATTGGTATCCAGCCAGAAACCATGGACTGGGGCATGCAGCCGAGCAAACCCGTACAAGACGCACTTGATAAAGCAGTAAGTGAAGCGGTGAAAACAATAAAACACTGGCAGCACATTAATAGCGACAGGGAAATCTCTGCCGCATAACATTAACGAGGATGTTCACAATGACTGAAACAACACCTGTAAGTGGAGAAGTCAAATTCAACATCCAGATTGGCGATGAGCTGACACAGAATGTTAAACCTCTATTGCACGAGATTAGACATGCACTGGAAAATCTTATCGAGAATAATGAATCCAGCATTATAGATTTACGTAGCATTCCACTGGCACCGGGTGAAGAAGAAAAGATCTTGAACACCTTAGGTCAGGGAGAAGTTAAGGCTCAGCTCAATGCACTGGGCCTGAGCGAAGTTTTCGAAACGCAGTATGCAGGTGTATGGGTTGTGACTCATTACAATGATGAAAACAATATCATCAGCCGTTTTATAGAAGTGACGGCGATACCTCACATACTGAGTTCACAGACAGAAGACATCATGTCGGCTTATAGCCGCATCACCCTGGACCTTGAGGAAAACCAGGAAATTAATTAGTTATCGGCGGAGAAACAGCATGACAGACAGAACGAATAATAAAGATAAACCCCCTGTTGAGCATCAGCCTGAAATAAATGAAGCTGGGACAAGCCGGCTCGACAAAACACTGGGGGAAACCTTACGCAGCCAGGGCGTATCACGCCGCAGCTTTCTAAAATTCTGCGCCGCAACCGCGTCGATGATGGCGATATCACCGGCGATGATTCCCAAAGTCGCGCAGGCATTGGAAAGCGCAAGGCGGCCTTCTGTTATCTGGTTATCGTTTCAGGAATGCACCGGCTGCACAGAATCTCTGACCCGTGCACATACGGGAACCATCGAAAGCCTGATATTTGATTCGATCTCGCTGGACTACCACCACACCCTGCAGGCCGCTGCCGGTCATGCCGCTGAAGAAGCGCGTGAAGCTGCCATGAAAGAAAACTTTGGTAAATATCTGCTGGTGGTTGACGGCTCCATACCATTAGACAATCCCGGTTACTCCACCATTGCCGGAATAAGCAATTACGATATGTTGATGGAAACCGCCAAAGGTGCTGCAGCCATCATCGCTGTTGGCACCTGTGCAACTTACGGCGGCCTTCCCCACGCCGACCCTAACCCGACTGGCGCTGTGTCAGTTGGTGAGCTAATCAAAGATAAACCCATTATCAATGTGCCCGGTTGTCCACCGATTCCAGTCGTCATCACCGGCGTGCTTACACACTTTTTAACTTTTGGCACCATCCCCGAGCTTGACCACATCGGCCGTCCAAAAGCATTTTATGGACAGAGTATCCATGACCGCTGTTACCGCCGGCCTTTTTATGACAAAGGCCTGTTTGCCGAAACCTTCGATGATGAAGGCGCCAGAAAAGGCTGGTGTTTATACAAGCTGGGTTGCAAAGGACCAACAACCTATAACGCCTGTGCCACCACCAAATGGAATGACGGCACCAGCTTCCCGATCGAAGCCGGCCACCCATGCCTTGGCTGCTCGGAACCGGAGTTCTGGGACGGCGGTGGTTTTTACCGGTCGATTTCGATGCCAACGGAGAACATTACACAAACCGCTATCTACACAGCAGCAGGCGCAGCGGCAGCCGGGGTTGCTCTGGGCGCGATGAACCGAAGTAAAAAGAACACCGCCTCTGCAGCACATAATAAAACCACAATCGACGATCTTGATAAATGAAGCGGAAATTTATAAGCATACATGCAGCTGCGAATTGATTCACACGAAGCAGTTTCATATATAAGCGCTGTTGTGCCAATGTATTCGCGCCTACTAAAAAATGAGGGTTAATTAATGAGTGAAATAGAATTTCTGAACCTGGTACGTGGCCCGGGCTTTCAGATTGCAACCATTATCTTTGTTGCCGGGGTGATTATACGCATCGCAGAAATTTTACTGTTAGGCCGCAAAACCAACCTCGCTGAAGCAAAAGGCTCTGAGATGGGCGGCGGCCTGTACACCATCGTATCAAGATCAATTCCTGATAAAACCACGCTGCAACGTTCAACATTTATTGTTGTGGCAGGTTATATCTTCCATCTCGGTCTGTTTGTCACTATATTTTTATTCGCGCCACACATATTGCTATTCAAAGACCTGGTCGGTTTTGGCTGGCCATCACTGCCGACGCAGGTTGTCGATGCATTAACCGTGGTAAGCATCATTACACTGTTAGCAGTACTGATACACCGCATGCGCGACACGGTACTTAAATTCCTTACCACCAAGGAAGACCTGCTGGTCTGGTTACTCACCATATTGCCACTGATCACCGGTTACATCGCGTTCCACCGTATCGGTATGACCGCACCAAGCTTGCTGGCCATTCACATTCTCAGTGTCGAGCTATTACTTGTTATCTTTCCATTCACCAAGTTGATGCATGCCTTCACCATCGTGTTATCACGCTGGTACAACGGTGCCATATCAGGTTACAGAGGAGTTAAGTCATGAG
>JBDLJO010000182.1:0-5296 GCA_039714275.1 Chloroflexota bacterium
TTTCCTGATCACCACCAAAACCGGCCAAATCCAGATGCCAGGTCGGGTGGTTACTCAACAGTGAAATCAAATCCAATAAGCCGCGTTCAATTTGCATTAAACCAACATAAACCACGCGTAAAACCTCAGGCTGCTCAGGCGCAAGCTCAACTTCGGTGGTCTGCATTTGGTCCACCGGTGTATTATAGATCACCGCGCTGAGCAAAGGATTGGATCCAGCAATTTGTTCCCAGCGAGAATCATCGGCAATAATCAGGGCATCAACCCAATTGATGATTTTTAAATCCACAGCCCTGATCAAGGATTTGATCCAATTAGGCGTAGCCCGTAGGTGATCAGCATAGAAATCAAAAATATCATATACCACGCGCTTGCCAAACAGCCATTTGCAAATCTGCGCTGGCAGTACAGTATCAAAATCACAGGCATGAATAATATCGAAATCTGCCCGATTTGCATATAACCATTGCAACAATCCCCACTGCCAGCGCAGTAATCCCCACAAATTAAATAATCCGCGCCCATAAGGGGCTTTTATTGAGAGGGATTGACGGCGCAGACCCTCAACATAATCATCGTTGACACTTTCCCCAGAACGCTGCCATCCGATCAGCTTAACGTCGAATCCGGCGTCTGAAAGAGCCCGTGCAGATTTGGTCACACGTGGGTCAGGGGCTATGGGGTTCGAACGGCAAAATACAATGCGAGTTTTCATGCGCTGGTCAATAAATATTGGTGAACAACATCTCCTGCCTTTCCACTGGCGGCGATCTCCCCATCATCAAGCCAAATGGCGCGCTCGCAAAACGACCGTACACGCTCCACAGCATGGGAAACCAGGACAATGGTTGTGCCCTGCTCTCGGAAATCGTTCATGCGAGCCAAACATTTCTCTTGAAAAGCAATATCGCCAACGGAAAGCACTTCATCCACCAGTAAAATATCTGGTCGCACACTTGTAGCAATGGAAAAACCTAAGCGCGCCACCATGCCTGTAGAGTATGTCCGAATCGGCGCATCGATGAATTCTTCTGTACCGGCAAAGGAAATGATTTCCGCTAGATTGGTTTCAATTTGATGGCGTGAATAACCTAAAAGAGCGCCATTCAGGTATATATTCTCTCTTCCGGTTAATTCTGGGTGGAATCCTGCACCGATCTCAAGCAAGGGCGCTGTTTTTCCAATCACCACCACCCGACCAGAAGATGGTTTCAAAACCCGCGCCATCACCTTGAGCAGGGTACTTTTACCAGCGCCATTACGCCCAACAACACCGAATATTTCTTCTGTCTGGATATCAAGGTTAATACCCTTGAGGGCTAAAAATTCCCGGTATTGCAAACGGCGTTGGAGCCAGCGGATTGCAAATTCTTTCAAGCCAGATAATTGCTCGCCCGGAATACGGTAGCTCACAGAGACGTTTTCTAAATGAATGACAGATGAACTTTCCATATTAATTTATTTGTCCACCATAAAATGGATGATCATATTATTGATGTTATCTATCAGAGGCAGTTTACATTCGATAGGCATATTCACTGGATTTTGACGCAAATACCAGCGCACCCAAAATGAACATACCCAAGGTAAATCCTATAGCTGGAAGCCAAATATCGAAACCTGGAACAACACCGGAAAGCAATGGGGTGCGGAATAGCTCAACATAATAGTATAGGGGATTGAAACGGAACAATCCCTGCCAGGGCTGGGGCACAATTTCGAGAGGATAAATAATTGGCGTAGCATAAAGCCAAATCGTTAACACAACATTATATACGGGCAGCATATCAGCAAAATAAACTGTCGCGGTTGAAAGCAGCAAACCAAGGCCCAAAGCAAAACCAGATATTAAAATGATTGCTAATACCCAGGTCAGCAAGGCAAAGTTAATTTTTACACCGAGTAACAACGCAATCAATATTAGGGGAATCAGGGAAAACAATAAATTAACCAGCCCCGTACCTACGGCGGCCATCGCAAAAATAGATTTTGGTACATAAATACGTTTGAGCAGTTCCCCACTAAAGAGCATTTCACTCATTGCACTGCTGGTAGTATTCGAGAAAAATATCCAAACCAACTGACCACTTAGTACATAAACCGGGAAATTTGCAATCGTTATCTTAAAAAGCTGCGAGAAGACAATTGTTAGAACAATCATGGTCAAGAGTGGGTTGAGCAATGTCCAAACGACACCCAGCAATGAACGCTTGTATCGCGTCTTAATCGCTCTAGCGACGAATTGGAAAATCAATTCACGATAAGCGATCAACGCATGGAATTCTTCCCAAAAGGGATGCATAGGTTTGGACGAATCATAATAGTTGGCAGAAATTTTCTTCACGGACAATAATCTCCTTGCAAAAAGCAAAGACCATCAAACCAGGTCTGACCCTGGTTGACCACGCTGATAAAAACTCTAGCGATCACAGCATCCTCTGGGGCGGTTGTTGATAGTTGATATTGATTCCAACCCGGCTCCATTTCAATCCAATGCGCGCTTTTATCAACGGGCTGTTGATCGGCATTCAACCATTGGATATAAGGTTGAATGGTCTGCCCAACACTGGTAGATTTTGCCCAATAGGATGCAGTATAAATTTTTCCAGGCAAAACGGGCACATCCTGAAAAGCACTTGCTTCGGGTCCAGGAATCATTAAAGCATGCTGCCCTTCAAAGTAATCCTCCGTAACGACATAGTGAGAAACACCCATTAACATCCATTGATCAGCGTAACCAAGCTCGAAACCCGGGTTCTTCAATAAATTGAGGGCAATATCATCTGAGCGATCAATACCCTGAGGATAAAAGCGGTAAATCAAAGCCTGACGGCGAGCATATTCTAACCGCGTATAATTTGAGAAAAACTCGCTGTTCAAGGCAGGCGTTTGATAAATTTCAGGGCGATGATTCTGCTCGGGTACATAGACCAGGATGTAATCGTAGTCACCGCTTACCAGATTTTGCGCCAGCTGATTCGGGTTTGAAGCGGTATGAAGGGTTTGATAAGCTTCCTTAGAAAAATATGGTCCATAAATTTGAGAATCTGTATACAGCCTGAGCTCGTTGCCAATGGAAAGCACCTTAAAAGCACCCTGACGATCCAAGAAATTCAAAGCACCATAAACCGGCAGTATTCGATCCACAAATTGCTCTTGAGATTCCTGATTCAACCATATTTTAACAGGGTAGCGCTCGGGAATCTCCCACCATCGCACGGTAAAGGCTAAACGTGTCGCATAAAAATAAGTTAGTACAAGGAGGGTCAACCCGATTCCAAGAGGTTTTTTCCACGCGAAGACCATCCTCCCTAATATATCTAAATTTGCGGCTGCAAAAATACTTAACAAGCCATACAGGGGGAGTAAATAACGAGCGTGATAAGCCACGCTAAAGAGTAGTGCAATAGCAGCTACAGCTGTTAGAAATATCAGTGTGAAATTGGGGCGTTTTCCCCGCATTTCCGGATGCCAGCCGTAGAACCAGGGTAAACTCAACATTGGCACTGCACCTAAGACTGCACCGGGTGCTTCATGATAATAGCGATGTGAATCTGTTATTCCCAATAACGGAAACGCGAAAAAAGATCGCAGGGTTTCAACATTGGCCTTGATGAAAAAGAAACCGCTATCAAACCATTGGGGACTGTGAAAAATATTATTATAGTTCGGAAAAATGGGGTTGCCCGTCCAGAGCCAATCTCGAATCAGCCAGGGGACGAATAGCACGATTGCTGGTAAACCGATTGTTATGATGCGCTTCCCCAACCTTCGAATCCAGAAAATAAATCGCGGGAAACTAAATTTGGATTCAATATTTCTGGCACTATGAATATAGGGCGAATCACCATTTCTGCTTGTGCTATAAACAATCAGCAGCCCCAAAAAGGGCAGCAGCAGCCAGAAAGCGGTTAGTTTTGTGCCGACTGCCAGTCCCGAAAAAATCCCCACAAGAATCAACCATTGGTCATTCTTCTCACGATACCAAAATATCGCAGCCTGAAATACCCCAGCAACGAACACCCCAATCAAGATTTCAACATAGGTGGTGGCAGATTCTATACCGACGATCGGCAGCGAGCTAAAGATCAATGCGGCCAAGATACCAACTGTTTTATTTTTTAACTGCACGCCAAGAAAAAATATTTGGGCTGTGAGCAGTATACCCGCAGAGAAATTTATCAAACCTGGCAAAGGCTGATCACCCAATAATAATGCCAGTGTATAAAGCATTTCGCCGTAATGTGCCCAATAAGTCTGAACCGATTCAGGAATTTCGATCATTCGTCCGGCAGCAATATTACGGATTGGAACGGCGAGGTGATAACTCAATGAATCGTATCTCACAGCCGGTGCCATGGCCCATAGAAAGCTGCCCAAGGCAACAATCAGCAGGATGGCAAAGGCAAGAGCATAAAGATGAGCGTTGGGTGCCTGCAAGTAGTTTTGGATTCGATTGTAGCGGTGAACAGTCAGTTCACTAAATTTTCTTCCTTTCAAATAATAATACCCAACCCCCAAAATCGTAACTATGATGAATATCGTATACACTGCCCATTGTTGATAAAGGCCAGCAAGGCCTAAAATTAACATGCCAACAACAAATACCCCCCACCCTAAAACAACCGCGATCACCAAACGCTCACCTTTGGTAATTAGTTTAGCGCTAATGATTCGGGAAAAAAGAAAATCTCCAATCATCCAACTGACAACCAGGAACCAAGCCAGCAAAAAGATGCTTGCACTAGTCTGTGCGTTAACCAAGGCTGGTGCGACAATCAAAACAACAGCAGATGATGTTAAAGCAATTAGCCAACCAGTCTTTTTCATCAAGAACAGCAGCACCACTAAAACAAAAGCAACCAGGTAGATCAGCGCGATTATGCCGTCTCCCGCATAGGATGCATAAGGCAGCACCGGATTGGAAAATGCATCCAAAGAAAACAAAATACTTAGGGTTAAACTTAAAAGCACCCCTGCTGTACCCAAAATTAATCTAAATCGTTGCTTCTTGGCCATGATCATCAAAACCTACAGCAGTCGCTCCAACAATGGGACCACAACCTGCTGCCAGCTGGATGCTGCTACAAAATCTCGAATTTCTTGACCCTGAGCCCACGAGCTGGCTTTTGATAAAGCAAGATCAAGCTTTTGGGCAAAGGCTTCTGGATCATTTGCTGTCAGAACGCCGGGCCAAGCTTGAATTTCCTGAAGCGGTGCAGCCACAACCGGCTTACCCATCGCCAAGTATTCCAACACTTTCAACGGTCTCACTGCGTGCGTCATCCCTGATAAG
>JBDLJO010000183.1:0-5228 GCA_039714275.1 Chloroflexota bacterium
GCTGCCTCAATATCATAATGTATGCGCACAATTTCCGCTTCCCATTTACCGTTCATCAATCTCAATTGTCCATATCCTGGGCGTGTGTCATGGTCAAAAGGCAGCCCCGCAGCACCCACGTTGACCACCAGGGTCTCATCTATTTGCCGGATCAGCGGTCGGTGCGTATGCCCTACAACGAGAACTGCAGGCGCTGGTATTATTCTCTTTCGGAGGCCAGCGTCATCCAATTCTGGATAGATTCCAATCCGGTTACCGAGCATAGAAGCGTGCACCACACGAAATTCTCCCCCTTCTTGAAACCTCATCGACAGCTCTTCAGGCAGCGCAGTTAAATCGCTTACATCATTGTTCAACTGCCGGTATGTAAATTCCACCGGGCGAAACAGCTCAAACTGCGGTCCGTTTTGCGGCGCGTCCGGTTCCGAGCGTGCGATCACATAGTCTTCATGGTTGCCGCGGATCACCCGCCAACCCGCTGTCTGCTGTTTATCCTGCACATACCGCAGGCAGTCTAGCGAGCGTGGTCCGCGGTTAACAATATCCCCTGCCACATAAATATAATCAGGCTTCCATTTTTCAATAGCTTCATTCACCGCCAACAGTGCTTGATAATTGGCGTGAATATCTGCCAGAACTGCTATCTTCATAAAATTGATTCTACGCCGCGCTTTCTACTAATTCAATATAATCCTGGGTAATTACCAGATCTGGAGATGCACCCAAGAATTTGATTAAATTCTTGGCCATACTGGCTTTGTTCTCAGCATCCCTACGACTCCAGGTCCGGCTCTTAATTTCTAAGAAAGTCCCCAGATCAGGTTCTTCTACGCTGTCAATATTAATATAAAACTCTGTGCCCTGGAAGATCACTCGCCAGCGCAGTCGATCTTTTTCGATAAATGTCTCCTGGTTGGGGTTGAAATATTCGCGGTAGAAACGCAGACTGTGGGATGCCTCTGCAAGAAAGCGGCTGCGGGAGAGCAGCACGCCGCTTGGGAAGTGCCGTTCCCAGGCCATACCGACCAGCGTCAAACGATAGCGCACATTATCCACCTTGCCGCTGTTGTTGATGAAAGCATCTTCTCGGTAGCGGAGCAGTCCCTGCTCAACGTCCTCAAAATGGAAGTAGGTATCGTACTCATGATAGTGCCGTTTTGCCAGTATTTCGATATCCGGACCTTCAATGGTATCAATAATGGTTTGCATATCCGTGATTTTGACTTTGGCTTGCACTTCAAAGCTTTCTTGCTGCATTGTGCCGCCAATCGCCACCAATTTTGAAAGCACGGATTGCTCTCGCTCAATCAGGAAGGCATCAATGCGCTCTGCGTAATCATGCGCTTGAACCAGCAAATCAGCCTCATTCAGGGTCAGCAGTTCACGTTCTCGCAGCAGCCAGGCCCCGTTGACCATCACATCGCTTACATCGGTAGATTTAGAAGCATAGACAATTTGCCCATAAATACCATCCGGGTCGCGGCGAAAGCGGGGTGCATTATGTAATGGATTGATATCAATCAGAATTAAATCTGCCCTTTTTCCCGGCTCAAGCGATCCTGTGATCTCACCCATATGGATGGCCTGCGCTCCGATGCGGGTGCCCATTGCCAGTGCTGTTTTCGCAGGGATCGTAGTAGGATCACCTGAATAACCTTTCGCCAGCAGTGCTGCCAGACGAATTTCCTCGAACATATCCAGGTCATTATTCGATGAAGGTCCATCGGTCCCAATCCCGACATTCACGCCCACGTCAATCATTTTACTGATCGGTGCCACGCCAGATGCCAGCTTTAAATTGGATGTCGGATTGTGCAGGATACCAACGTTATACTCGTTCATCGTATGCATTTCCCCTTCGTCAATATGCACACAGTGCGCCGCCATTGCTTTCGGGTTGAAAAGATTATGTTTCTTGGCGTAAGGAACCACTGGCATGCCGTGTTCCTTATTGGATGTTTCAACTTCCAAAGCGGTCTCTGCGATATGCGTGTGTAATGGAACGTCATATTCCAGGGCTAAGGCTGCCGATTCTTGCAGGATCGTGTCTGTACAGGTATAGGGTGCGTGGGGTGCCACGGCGGGGGTGATTAAGGGGTGGTCTTTCCATCCTTCAATAAACTTGCGTGTATAGTCCAGTGCCTCTTCATAGGAATCGGCATCTGGTGTAGGGAATTTTAGGATCGTTTCCCCACAGATCGCCCGCATGCCGGCATCCGCGGCCGCTTTTGCCACGTCTTCCTCGAAGTAGTACATATCCACAAAGGTGGTTACCCCCGAGCGAATTAATTCGATACACGCCAGTGAGGTGCCCAGGTAGACAAATTCTGGCGAAACAAATTCGCGCTCTACCGGCATCATATAACCCATCAACCAAACGTCCAGGCGTAAATCGTCGGCGATACCCCGCAGCAATGTCATCGCATTGTGGGTATGAGCATTGATCAATCCCGGCATCAGTACTTTTCCGCCGCAGTCAATCGTTTCTTTGGCCTCATAGGCTGCAGTTATTTCATCTGCCTCACCTACCGCGATGATGCTGGTACCGTGGATCGCCACCGCGCCGTTTTCATATTGACGAAATTCTTCATCCATCGTCAAAACAATCGCCTGGGTTAAGATCAAATCAACATTTTTATCAGACATAATTTTTCCTTTTCTCTCCGCTCTTGGACAGTTTTCTACAGCTTTCTAATGATATCCAGGCTCAAATTAACAGCCCATTGTGGTGCCATTTGAGGGGGACCGCCGTAGGTGCGCACAACCTGACGCTCTTCATCCGGTGTCATCAGCGCAATATGCAGCGTTTGCTTCGTCTTTCCTGGCACTAAGATGATACCCAGACCGGCTTGTGCTCCGTGGGTTTTACTAAAATCACGCACAATGCCGGGCAGCTCATCAGGGGTTGGAGATGCAGTGAGCATTTCACCACCCGCAAATGGGCCTTCTGCATTCGCCAAACGACTGATCAATCCCCCGCCAAGATTGGCCTCCACGACACACAATTCCCAACCATAGGATGCCAGCACGTCGAGTGCCACACCCTCAAGGGTATCTTCATCAGCGCCGTAGATCCAGGTCCGCAGTCGCTTACGCAGCTTTTGCTCAACTTTTTGGATTAACGCATCGGCCTCATCTTCCGTTTCGGCTTTTGATGTTATCCGCACGTCAACTTGCCCGGCATGTGCGGCCAGGCCCACGGTTGGGTTGGTAAGGCGTTCCAGATCGTCAATCCGCTGATCAATTTTTGATTCTCCCACCCCCGAGGTATGCAGCACCCGAGCCTTGATCACACCGCTGAGCTTGTATCGCTCTTTAAGATATGGCATGATCTTAAGTTTCAGCAGGTGTTCCATCTCGCGGGGGACCCCCGGCAGCGAAATGATCGCGTGCTTCTCGGTGATGCCGATAAATGCCGGTGCAGTCCCGACCGTATTCTCGATCGCTAACGCGCCTTCGGGAATATAAGCTTGGCGCTTGTTGTTTTCGGTTGGTGTTCGTCCGTGTCGTTGGAAACGTTCCAGTATCTGTTCCCATAATTCGGGGTGGAATTCTGTTTCCACGCCCAGCGCCATTGCAACTGCTGCACGCGTGGGGTCATCAACCGTGGGTCCCAGACCGCCGGTGGTGATGATCACCTCCGAGCGGCTCATGGCTTCTTGAATGATTTCAGCAATCCGTTCTACATTGTCCCCAATCGAAGATGTGCGATATAAATCGATACCCTCATCACGCAAAGCGCGTGCAATATGGCGTGTGTTAGTGTCAACAGTCTCACCGAGTAAAAGCTCGGTTCCAATCGTAATGATTTCCGCAGCAGGCATTTATTTCTCCGTTCCACGTTACAGGGTTACGTGACCACATCTAACCGTGTAACGTAAAAACAGTTAGACAACGTTATATTCGTGCATCAGTCGCCCCTCTTCGAATCGGGCCAAATCAAGCATCGAGACATCCACCGTCTGAGATGCCCCATCCAGGATGATCTCGCTCATCAATTTTCCGCTGATCGGTCCGTGCATGAATCCGTGACCTGAGAATCCCGTCACGACATATAAGCCATCCACAGGTGTTGCCCCATAGATAGGGTGGGCATCTGGGGTATTTTCATATAACCCGGCCAGCCTTGAGGCTAACCCGGCTTGTTCTAGCATCGGCAAGCGGGCAATTGCCGCTTCCATATGAGTCAATTCCCAGTTGGGGTCGATATTCTGATTAAATCCTGGTTCTTCCTGAGCATTTGACATCCCGGTCAAGAGCCCCTCGCCCTCTCGGTGGAAGTATAAGGATTGACTAAAGTCTATCACAAAGGGGAAGTTTTTGGGCAGCTTTGGTAGCGCAGTCGTTGTTAACCACTGGCGCCGCAGTGGGGTCACTGGCAGTGGCACGTGTGCCATTTGACTGATCAGGCTGGCCCACGGACCGGTGGCATTCACCACGATCGGTGTCGATACCTTACCCATCGTTGTTTCTACACCAGCAATTACCCCATTTTCTACCTCAATATCATTCACCTGCACGTTATTGAAGGCTTTGACCCCCAACCGCTGTGCCGCCCCGACATAGCCCATAACCACGCTGTTAGGGTCCACCGTGCCGTCTTTTATGTGGTTCGTACCTGCGATCACATCATCGAGATTCATCATCGGCAGTTGCCGGCGAATTTCATCGCCTGTCAACCACGCTGTTTCCACGCCCATGCTGTGCTGTAATGCCACGTTGCGTTTGAATATCTCAACCTCTTCATCCTTGGTCAGCAAAAATAAATAGCCCCATTGATGATAATCTACGGCCTGTCCGATTTCATCCTCAAAGCGCTCCAGCATCGGCAAACTGGCCTGTGATAACTGGATATTGACTGCCGTGGAGAATTGATAGCGCACGCCCCCGGCGCAGCGCCCCGTCGCCCCTTGCCCGAAAAATTCTTCCTTCTCAAGCAGTAGGATATCTTTGACCCCTCGCGCCGCCAGATGATAAGCGGTGCTGGCGCCCATCACCCCGCCGCCGATGATAACGATATTGGCTGTTTTAGGTAATGTTGTCAAGCTGAATCTCCTTATCTAATTAACGGCTGATTAATGCTGCCTCGCATTCATACATATCATAATACCAAACCAATGCACTCTCCATCTCATACTACCATAGGACATTACCATTAACGCATCTGCCTTCTCAATAAGCGCCCCTTTTAAGGCAGGAGAGCGGTCCAATGCGATCCTAGCCAATCC
>JBDLJO010000184.1:0-5218 GCA_039714275.1 Chloroflexota bacterium
GCCGCGATCAGTAATATGCCCAACGCCGCAAGAACAGCCAGCGAAGCCAGCCAGGCCAGCGTATTGGTAGCCGACCAATTAATTTTATGCACTTCTGCATCGACAATCACCAATCCCAAAATTGATGTACTGCTAAAGGTCACTGCGTTCAATCCGACGGCAATAAATTCTGCCGCGGTTGCCCGGGGGATAATGGCATGCATCATCACGCTGCCCGTGATAAATGTTGCGCTGTAAAGTTGGCTGTGAAAGACATCCAACTTCCAGGGGAATAAACTGCTAAACATGTTCGGAGCGACAATCAATCCCAACCCATAAATGCCCAGCAGGGTGCTTGTACCGCGTAGGACCAATCGCCATTTGGATGGTACAGGGTTCAGATGGGTTGTGGGCATCGACCGATACAACCACAAATGATAACCAGCACTCAAGGGCAGCGTGACATACAGCCCAAACCACGCCCAGGCTCCCCACGATTTGAAATTAAATTGGCTGCTATAAAATAGCGAGACCACCAACACCATAAAGGTAAAGGTAAAGATCGCTCTCAACACCGGGCGAGTTGGCGACCAGCGCCCAGACCGGTACATAAACCCGATCGGCACCATGGCACCAAGATAAATTGCACCCAGAAAACGGGTATTAAAAGGAGCTATCTCCCACGGCCATTGGGGTCTAATGATCTCGGGAAAAAGGTACAACCCAAAACCGGCACCAACCAGTACAAGAAACTCTACCAACGTGAAATTTCGCAAAAAAGGTGTGATGACGGGATTTTTCTCAATTGAATTCATTTTATTATTCTCCTGTTTCGGTTAGGTGGTGCTGGGAACATGCGCTTTCATTCACCAATCCACCATCTCGTCCCGCAAAAAGCCTTCGATCAACACGTTCACCCGCCCGGCTTCCTCATGCTGCACCCAATGGGTCGCCTCTTCAATAAAGATCAACCGCCCATCATCACATAGATCGATGCTTGGTTGGGCCATTTCCCGTCCCAAGAATTTATCCTTCGTCCCCCAGATCATCAACGTCGGCACCTTGATGCGCGGGTTAGCAAGCGACTTGGGCGGTTTCTGCATCATCGCCCGGTACCAGTTCAGCATCGAACGATAAGCGTTTGGCTGCGCCCAGGCCTCCCGGTATTGCGCCAGATCATCCTCGTCAAACGTTCCCGGCCGGCTGGATTGGGTCAGCGATTCGACCGCCATCTTCCAATTTCGCCCCCTGGCCAACTTCTCCGGTAGCCACGGCAGTTGAAAGAAGAACATATACCAGCTCTTGCGCATTTGAGCAAAGCTGCCCCGTAAATTTTTCTCCATCACCTCGCCGTGCGGCACATTCAAGATCACCAATTTCGCCAGCCGGTCGGGATATTTTGATGCCACCCACCAGGCCACCGCTGCACCCCAGTCATGCCCGACTAAATATGCATCCTCCACCCCCGCTGCATCAATCAAACCGATCACATCAGCCGCTAATTGATCAAGGTTATACGCCGCGATCCCTTCTGGTTTATCGCTCAAGTTATAGCCGCGTTGATCTGGCGCCCAGACCCGGAATCCAGCTTCCGCAAGATGGGGAATCTGCGCCTTCCATCCGTGTGAAAACTCAGGAAAGCCGTGTAATAAAATTACCAACGTACCATCATCTGGCCCATCCTGGACCACATGTAACCGTATGCCATTGGTTTCGATATATTTCTTTTCCATCACCACGCTGCCTCCTTAAAAAAACTACCTCACAGCCAAAGATTAAATAGAGCGCTCCCCTATACCAGACCAATAAGGTATTATAACGCATGTATGCCCGGCCGTTTTCTAACAAAACATTTACACACAAAATCCAATTATGTGCTACACTTCAGCGAGTGTTAAACAGAAGTTCTGAAAAAAAGATTGTTGCTTTGATTTGGAACCCATGCGTAACGTAGTAAATTAATGGAAAAGGAGTTCCAAATCATGTCTGAAAAAGAACAAGGTACCGTAAAATGGTTCAATGGCTCAAAAGGCTACGGCTTTATTGAGCGCGACGCCGGTGGTGACGTTTTCGTTCACTTCAATGCCATCATTGCAGAAGGTTATAAAAACCTTAATGAAGGTCAGCGCGTAGAATTCAGCGTTGAGCAAGGCGAAAAAGGCCCCAATGCTCAAAACGTTGTCGCTCTCTAGCACAACCCACTGAAATCTAAAAAGCCTGCCCAGGATAACTGGGCAGGCTTTTTTATTTAAGGGGTGCAAACCGGGGCGCTTACCCTTTTTGAGAGAGCCTCTCAATCGCCTTGGCAGCATGGGATCGCACCACCTGAAAACTATCATTGTCGGCAACCCCTTCAAGAACGGGAATCGCCCCTGGATCGCCGATCATCTCCAGCGCTTGAATGATGGCACAGCGCACCATCCAAAAAGGATCTCTGGGCAGCGCAGCTAAAAGGACGGGCAGGGCATCTACTTTGCGCATGGTTCCCAATTGTCGGGCGGCAACTTTACGTTGGCCCCAGGGTGTATCAGGCGAGAGATCAGAGAGCAGTGCGATTAATTTGTGATCAGATTGGACGACGGCAGCTAGGGGGAAAGTCCGGAGCATACTTTTCTTGGTTCTAACTTCTGGGATTGGGGTTTGAGTTGCGGTAATCATTTTTCACTTCCTTTCGTCACCATTTTAATCCGCTTGGTCATCACTACATCTACACTATAGATCAATATCATCGCCAGGTCACCCACCTTTTAGTAGGTAAAAAGTAGGAAAATCCAGTAGAATGGTAGGGTAGCCATCATCCGCGTTAAAATAGTCGTTTAGGTATTGTTCAAAAAGGTCTGCAATGGACAACAGCGGCTTATCCGGAGATCAAGTTTATACTGAGAGTTTGACCTGGCGCGAGCAGGACATTCTGATTCTGCTTGCCGAACGTTTGACCAACCGTGAGATCGCCGAACGCCTGCATCTTGCCGAGAGCACTATCAAAGATTACGTCGGTAATATTCTCAGCAAACTCTACGTCAAGAACCGGCGGCAGGCCGTTCAAAAGGCGTTAGAACTTGGACTTCTCGAGCGTGACCGGCCAACATCGTCTGGATCGCGATCCAATTTACCCCCCGAACGTACCCAATTTGTTGGTCGCCGGCACGAATTAGCCGAAATCAAACGCCAGCCGAGCGAGACACGCCTGCTTTCTCTCATCGGACCGGGCGGCATAGGTAAAACGCGTTTGGCGTTGAAGGGGGCAGAGGCTGCCAGCGCAGATTTTAAAGACGGCATCTTCTTTGTTCCCCTGGCACCCATTCGTTCATCCAAAGATATTATCCAGACCATCGCCGAGGCTTTGAAATTCCCTATCGCCACACACGAAGATCCGGGGCACCAATTGCTCCGCTATTTACGATCCAGGAATCTTCTGCTGGTGATGGATAATTTTGAGCATCTTCTGGATGGCGTGGAAATCGTGACCGAGATTCTCCAGGCCGCTCCTCAGGTCAAGATCCTGGCCACATCTCGTGAACGCCTCAACCTGGGGGCCGAGACCATTCTTGCTGTCGGCGGCTTGGGTTTTCCTGCCGGTGACGATACACATGACATCTCGACTTACGATGCCATCACCCTCTTTTTGCAGAGCGCTAACAAGGTTCGCCCTGGATTTGACCCCTCTCCCGATGAACTGGCTCAAATTGGGGATATCTGCCAAATCGTAGGCGGACTGCCCCTGGCAATCGAGCTGGCGGCTGCCTGGCTGCACATCTTAAATGTGGCTGAAATTGCCGCTGAGCTTGAAAAGGATCTTGACATCCTGTCCACTGAAGTCCGTGATGCCCCGGAACGTCACCGCAGTATCCGCACCGTTTTTGATCAATCCTGGTCCCTTTTGGATCCTGCTGAACGTGAGATTTTCACCCTGCTCTCTATATTCCGGGGTGGATTCACCCGGGATGCTGCGGGACAAGTTGCCGGAGCATCACTTAAGTTATTGTCCGGCCTGGTCAATAAATCTTTCATCCACCACGATCCCGACTCTGACCGCCTGGGGATTCACGAGCTGCTGCGGCAGTACGCCGAGCAGCGCCTTGAGGGTTCGCCGGAGACCCACATCGCGGCGGGAGATGCCCACGCCGCATTTTACGCAGATTTTATGCAGCAGCACTGGGACGATCTCAAAAGCAGCCGCCAAATGCTCGCCCTTGCCGAGATCGAAGCCGATATTCAAAATATCCGCGCCGCCTGGCGGCACTATCTTGATCAAAAAAATACACAGCAGCTCTGGAAACTCATCTATGGAATCTGGCACGTTTATTGGATTCACTGGTGGAACCACGCCGGCATGCAGTTGTTCGCTGAAGCTGCCCAAATACTGGGGCATGATGATCCGGAATCTGCCGCCCTGAGCGCGCTGTCTACAGCCTTCCAGGGCTATTTCATGGCTTTTTTAGATCTTTCAAAACAGGGCTATGAAAAAGCTCAAGAGGGTGTCGCCATCCTGGAGCAGCTCAATCATCCAAAGGCCTTGGCCTTTGCCAACCACAGCATGGTTTTGAACGCTTATTTTCTCAGTCGTTATACGGATCAAATTGACGGTATGAACAAAATGGTTGCCATTGCTAGGGAATTAGATGATCAGTGGCTCACAGCTTTTGCCTTGTTCGGCTTGAGTTTAGCCGCCATAGTTCAAGAAGACTACCAAAAGGCTCGGGAGTTGGCAAATACACACCTCGAGATCTGTCAGCAGCTCGGGGATCGGATTAATTCGACAACGCCCTTAATTGTGCTGGGGCATGCCGCCTTGGGCTGCGGGGAGCTTGATCTTGCCAGAGATTATTATCTGCGCTGCCTGAACATCGCCCAGGAGAGCGGCTTCCACTACGCCATCCAAACATCCACCAAATACCTCAGCAATGTGGCCATATCGCTCGGAAATCTTGTCGATGCAGAAAAATACCTTTGTCAGAGTTTAAGGATCACCAATGAAATAGGTTTTGTCCGGGATGTCGTCATCCTTATCTACGAATATGCCCGCCTGCAGGTGGAGCAAGATAATTTCGAGAGGGCCGTCGAACTGCTCGCCCTGGTCATCCAGCACCCCACCAGCAACCAATACAGAATGCTGCAAGGGCACGTCCGGGACAGCGCCAAGGAACTGCTCGCCACCCTGGCATCCGAACTTCCCCCGCACATCATAACAGCAGCCCAGGAACGCGGCCGTCAGATGGACCTGGATGACTTTGTCACT
>JBDLJO010000185.1:0-5173 GCA_039714275.1 Chloroflexota bacterium
CCAGTACCATCAGGGCTGTTATCATCTACAATCAACACTTTCAAATCTGGCAGCGCTAAATTAAAAAGCGCTTTCACAATTTTTGGAAGATTATCTTTTTCATTATAGGTTGGTAATATAATCGTTAATTGCATAAGGTTTTAACTCATATTGGGATGGCAACGATATACCATCCCAATAGGTTTTTAGATATATATAGCCTGGTCAATTTTATGTGCTTAACCGAGAAAAATTATTGCTCTCATCGAAGACTAATAGTTTACCATGCACAATCATGCTCGTGCCAAGGATGATTGGTTTGATTTTATCGGCTGTTTCCGAATTACAAATTCACATACATCGTCGCCTTTTGCCACGCACTTTGATTCATTGATTCGGAATTCTTCTCCTCCGGAAAACCATTTCAATCCTTCTTGCAGCAACCCCGTAAACATAAAGCAAACCGAATTTGCCTCACCGGTCCGACCCCAACAAATCGAGCATTGGTGAATTGTAAAGATAAATTCATTTTCACGCTCATTAAGGGTGGATTTCTGGTCGCTTAATAATGAAAAATTCTTTGCTAATATTTGCAAACCAACTTTAATTTTTGTCGATAGGGGTAATATCTTAAAAGCAACATCACCTATTCCGGCAAATGCGCCATACTTACTCAGAACATCTGAGAATGTGGAACGTCCAGCACGCAAGGCAAGCCCACGCCCACCGCGAGGTCCGTACATCTCTTCTAACGCTAAATTGAGAACAGATAAATGGGAGAAATCATATTCTTTTTTTAAGTTATCTTCCGGGAAATTATCAATTAAAGATCCTAAATTTGCCAAATTCAAAACAGCATTCAGGCCATTTTTTCCCATTACACCTTCAAGCGATTGCAGCGCAGCAAAAGCAAATTTATTTGGAATATAAAGTCCGCTATCAGGAATTGATTCCATTTCGATTGATCCTCATCCTAAATTAATTTAGCAATATCCTCAGTTGCTCGCCGCAGATCGAGAAAAATCATCCCGAGGTTAGCATTTTCACGAGCCAAGGCTGTTAGTACAGCTTCATCACCAATTGAGGTTAATATTACAAAACCATATTCGCCTTTAATATAAACCTGGTTCAAGCTGCCGCGCCCTAATTCAGCAGCTATTCTTTCCCCAAGCGAAAGCATTGCTGCAGACATCGCTGAGACACGATCTTCCTCAACATCCAAAGGAAGAGCAGATGCAATAATAAGCCCATCTACACTTACAATTGCCGATGCTTCAATATCTGGTGATGAGACTTGCATACTTCTAAGTCGTTCTACCATGAGTTGGGATCGTGATTGTATCAAGATTCAATCCTCCAATCGATTTCCACCATCTTCACAGACCGAGACCTTAATTTTACCCAATCAAGGTCTATTTACTAATAAATTCACAAAAAAATAAACTCTGGGGTAATTTGGTACCAGCTAAATATTACTGTAGCATGAAGCCAAAAATGTGTCAAGAAAATCATTTTCTATCATCTATTAGCAATTTTTTTATTAAATAATTCTTAAAACCAACAAACACCAACTGCAAAAAGCAGTGCATAAATTAACCCTAATTTCCCCGTATCAGCCAGGGTTCTGTTGAGATTTTTGCCTGAATCTAGATAGATGGAGCGTGCTAATTTCAGAGCAATGGGGATGGATATGAAAACAGACAAACCACCCACAGATAAGTCCCCTAGGAAAAACAGGAGAGCAGGAATAAAATAAGCACCAACCATGGCCATCCAATACTCCAGGCGCGCCCCTTTTTTCCCAAGCCTGACAGCCAGTGTACGCTTACCCGTTAATCGATCATTATCAAGGTCGCGCAAATTATTTACCACCAAGACATTGAGAATTAACAATCCAATTGCGGCGCCCATCCACCAGACAGTTGATGTGGTTGTACCTGTTTGAATATAAAATGTTCCGACAGTGGCAACCAATCCAAAAAAAATAAAGACAAAAAGATCACCGAGTCCGTGATAGCCAAGAGGGTATGGACCTCCGGTATAAGCAACTGCTGAGAATACAGCTGCCAAACCGATGATAAGAATGACCCACCCAGCGTGATAAATGAGATATACACCTATGATTACCGCCAATCCAAAAACCACCAGCATACCTCGCTTAACATCTTCAGGCGTGAGCAACCCAGCTTGAGTTACTCGCAGCGGACCAAGACGTTCACCAGAATCAGCGCCTTTTTCATAATCGAAAACATCATTAGCAAGATTGGAGCCAATTTGCAGCAGTAGTGCGGCGATTAATGCCGCTATTGCAGGAAGAAGAAGCCAATATCCAGAGGAAAAAGCAAGCGCTGCTCCAACTACGACCGGCGCTGCGGCAGCGGGCAAAGTTTTAGGGCGAATGGCTAAAATCCAAATATCAATTTTATTTTTTGGTACCATACTTACTCCACAGATATCTTCAAAGGTTGTTGAATTATAATCGGAACGAAGCAACTTGCCGCATTGAAACCTGCGTGCTAAACTACTATTCAGTATTGTTCATAGACCAACAGCTTAACACTTTTATTCTATAGAAGACACATAATTATGAAACCAACCAAAGAGAAAATATCTTCCGATGTAATCCAAGCAGCAGGAGGATTATTATGGCGCAACAGCGAACAAGGTCGAGAAATTGCCATCATCCATCGGCCACACCGCAATGATTGGTCTCTCCCGAAGGGTAAAATGAATCCGGGTGAAAATTGGCAAGAAACCGCTTTGCGAGAAGTTTGGGAGGAAACTGGTTACCAGGTTAAACTTGATAGTTTTGCTGGAAGCGTTGCTTATACTTTCAATGGCATTGCTAAGGTTGTTCTTTTTTGGCATATGTCTCTTGCGGATGAAGGTGATTTTAAGCCTAATATCGAAGTAGATCAATTGATATGGCTTTCCACTTCAGAAGCGCTTAAAAAACTTGATTATCCAGGGGAAAAGGCATTGGTACAGAAAGCAATGCAATCTACAACTTGATATTGGGTTGGTTTGATATTTGATCCATCCAATTTACATCGAGAGTCAAGGCTTAGTAATCATAATCAATCATGTCCACAGACATTATCAATCTGACAACTGAACAGATCAAGGTAATAGAACAACCATTATTAGGGAAGACTTTTTTACACGGACCCGCCGGCACTGGCAAAACGAGTACTGGCGTTGAACGCTTAATTCACTTGCTGCAAGCTGGTATTCCTGGAGATGAAATACTTGTTATCGTACCTCAGAGGACCTTAGCTGAGCCATACTTTTCTGCTCTGAGATCTCCCGAAATCGATGCCGGAAGTTTGGTCAGCATTTTAACCATCGGTGGCCTAGCGCGAAGAATGGTAAAGCTTTTCTGGCCTATCGCCGCGGATCAAACCGGATTTTCAAATCCTGAACAGCCTCCTACATTCCTAACCTTAGAGACTGCCCAATATTTCATGGCGCATCTTGTCCGACCAATGCTTGAACAAGGTTATTTCGAAGGGGTAACCATCGAGCGCAACCGTCTTTATAGTCAAATTATCGATAACCTCAACAAAGCCGCTTTGGTTGGACTAGACCATACTGAAATTGGAGAGTATCTAAAAAACGCCTGGACAGGAGACCCTGGTCAAGTTCATATTTATGAAGACGCCCAGCATTGCGCTAATCTATTTCGTGATTACTGCTTCAAAAACAACCTGCTGGATTATTCGCTGCAATTGGAATTATTCTTCAATCATGTCTGGCCAACTCCACTTTGCCAAGCATATTTACAACATCAATATCATCATTTAATTATAGATAATTTGGAAGAAGACGTACCCAAAACTTATGACCTACTTAAAAACTGGCTTAAGTATTTTTCCTCAGCATTAATAATATTTGATGAAGGTGCAGGATTCCGGCGATTATTGGGAGCCGACCCCGCAACCACGAAAGGATTGATCAGCTATTGTGATCATGATATCAAGTTTTCTAAATCCTTTTCGATTTCTGATGATATCAAAACTCTTGGCAATGTATTATTGTCGATACAATCACCAGAAACCAACCGTGTGCCCGAAAATTGTATTGGCGCTCTGAATGCTTTGGAATTACCCCGTGAAAAAATCCGTTATTATCCGGAAATGCTTGATTGGGTCAGCAATGAAATCGAAGTCTTAATTGAAAATGGGATACCGCCAGAAGAAATCGTTGTGCTGGCACCTTATTTCAGCGATTCATTACGCTTCTCACTCATTGAACGATTGAATGAGATGGCAATTCCCTATTACTCACATCGACCTTCACGATCATTAAGGGAGGAACCAGCAGCACAAAGTCTATTAACATTAGCTGCCCTTGCCCATCCAGACTGGGGAGTCAAACCAACAAAATTTGATGTTGCTACAATGTTTTTACAAGTCATTAGCGAGATGGATTTAGTACGGGCTCAACTTTTATCTGAAATTGTCTTCCAGTCTCAAAAGTGCAAGCTTACCTCTTTTGAGCAAATCATCACCAATAATCAAGAACGCATTACCTATATGCTTGGTGAGCGATATGAAATACTGCGAACCTGGATAGATGACTATGCTCAAGGCGCACCTGCTGAACTAGATCACTTTCTCAGCCGTTTATTTGGCGAAGTACTCTCGCAGCCGGGCTTCAGTTTTCATGATGATCGTGACAGCGGCGAGGTAACGGCCCAGTTAATTGAATCTGTGCGTAAATTCCGCTGGATTGCAAGCACACACCTATCAACAGATGCCATTCCGCTAGGCCAGGAATATTTACACATGGTAAATGATGGCGTCATAGCAGCCCAATACCTGTTCAGCTGGCAAGAGCCAACCGAAGGAGCTGTTATGTTAGCCCCGGCTTCAACTTTTCTGATGCGCAACCGCCCGGTGAGCTACCAGTTTTGGCTAGATATTGGTTCACGTGGCTGGTATGAACGCATTCGGCAACCGCTCACCCATCCTTTTGTGCTCAGCCGGCAGTGGGAAAAGAATCAACCCTGGACCGATGAAGAAGAATATTCCTACAGCCAACAAACACTTTTCCGGCTTACTCGGGGTCTGCTGAGACGTTGTAAGCAGCGCGTTTATTTGGGCTTAAGTGAGTTAGGAGAAGGTGGTTATGAACAAAAAGGTATGCTGCTGAAGAATTTCGACCGCGTACTGCGGACCATTTACCAATCTGG
>JBDLJO010000186.1:0-5123 GCA_039714275.1 Chloroflexota bacterium
CAGCCCAAAACAACGGGGACAAACGCCGAAACCAATCGCCCTTGTTCGGCCATCGGCAGGGCCAATTCGCCATCCATAAAGGCAAACCGTCGTGAAGTAGCGGCATCTTCTTGTAATTTGCTTTCATCCTGTGTCAGATGGGCAATCAACGGTCCTGGATCAGACGGCGGCGAGAAAACATCTACCAGCGGGAAACGCTGCTTGAGCACCTCGTGGCCTTTGACGCCAACCAGGCAGCCCATAAGATTGATCACTAAATTGGGATTGGCTTTCTTGAGGGGTTTAAATGAACTCAACCGCCCGTAGGCTTTGTCCTCAGCACTTTGGCGAACAACACAAGTATTCATCACAATCACATCGGCATCATCAGGGCGCGATGTAACGTGATAATTAAGTTCTTCCAACGCGGCTGCAACTCGGCGCGAATCGGCCACGTTCATTTGACATCCAGCAGTCCAAATATGATATTTCATGTCCGGTATTATATCAGCATGAAAAAGACCTGAATATGCTGTTTTTTAGTTAACCATTAAAGACTTTCCAGCGCTTGCTTAAGATCAGCAATCAGATCATCCGCATTTTCTATACCCAGGGCATAACGGACAAGATTATCCTTTAACCCTGCTATTTGCCTGGCATCGGGGTCAAGGGAGAAAAGCGCTGAGGGCTGCTCAATGATACTTTCTACCCCACCCAGGGTTGGACCAATATACGGCAGACTTAACAAATCAATAAAGCGGCCTGTTTTATCAAAGTCGCCATCAATCTCAAAGCTAACCACACCGCCAAAGCCAGCCAGATACTCTTTTGCAATTTCATGATCCGCATGGCTGGCAAGCCCGGGATAGTGAACCCGGTTGATAAGGGGGTGATCCTCTAAAAATTGTGCAACTCGAAGACCATTTTCATTTTGACGTTGAATTCTTAATCCCAGCGTTTTAAGCCCTCTCAACAACAGGTATGCATCATTTGGGTTGCCGATCCCCCCGATCACATCACGAGCATATTTTATATCCACAAGCTGGTTTTCAGTCCCAATAACCACCCCAGCCAAAAGATCATTGTGTCCACCCAGATACTTGCTGGCACTATGAACTACCAAATCAATATCGTACTTAATAGGACAAACATTAAAGGGCGTAGCGAAGGTGCTGTCAACAACGGTGATAATATTCTTCGCTTTCGCAATTGCTGCAAGGCGGCTTAGGTCCATAACTCGCAAATATGGGTTGGTGGGAGTTTCGGCAAAGATCATACGTGTGTTGGGCCGAACAGCGGCGGACAATTGATCAAAATCATCAATAGGCACTATGGAAACATCGACTCCCCAACGCAGCAAAAAAGCATTGCAAAATTCTCGGGTGCGGTGATAACACCCATCTATGAGAATCAGGTGATCACCTTTAGATAAAAAAGCTGCAAAAGTGGTTGTGATAGCACTCATACCGCTGGCGAAAAGCAGGGCCATTTCGCCGCCTTCGAGCGCGGCTAATTTTCTCTCTGCAGTGCTCTGTGTGGGGTTGCTGTAACGACCATATTCGTCCCGCAACTCACCCTCACCGCTGGCAGCGCGCTGCATGAAATCCAGTATTTCGGCTGAATCTGCAAAAGTAAATGTGGATGTCTGCACAATTGGCGTTGTGATGGCCCCATAGGGATTAGGTTTTATCTCTCCGGTGTGTACGGCTTGGGTTGAAAATTTCCGAGACATAAAAAACTCCTCTTGGATTAAGGTATATCCAAAGAGGAGGAGCAGGTAAAAAAAAATACCTCTCTGCCTGGTGATATGGCAAAAGAGGCAACAACACGATCGCTGCACACTCTCATCTCCAAGAACCCACCAAGGGTCTATCGGAATTGGCACCGTGGTTCATACAGCATTAAAATTCTGTATCAAATCTGGTTGCCGAGGTTTCACAGGGCCGGTCCCTCCACCTCTCTGGATAAGATTGCTTATTCAATTAGCGGTAATCGTAACACGTCGAAAAAAACCTGTCAAACCGCATATATGATCTCAGCAGATTAAGACTTAGGCTCTAAAAATGCCAGTGAGCGCTCAACAGCGCGCAGGGCCAACCACCATTGCTTTTTAGGGCGTCCATTTTTACGATCTGCCAAACGAGGATAATCTACCATATTTGTAAAAACAACATCCCCTTCGAGAAAGCCGATAAAAGCACTGTCGGGCACCGGATTTTTGGTCTCGTTAATCAAATACTCAATACTCAGCGCCGCTAAACGGCTGGCCTGGACACGGTCAAATGGCGATGGATTACCACCTTGCTGCAAATGCCCTAAAATCGCCTGGCGCACATCAAACAAATCTCCACCTTCGGCCTCTAACAGACGGCAAATAAAATCTGTAGTGTAGATATCGTGAGCCTGCTCATTGCGAATCAGCAAACCCAGACGCTTGCCCTGCTCAAAACCAGCCACCAGATTATCAAGATCGTGGGTGAGATCATACAGGCCAAGGGCCTCTTCGTTGATATATACTCGTTCAGCACCTGAAGCTAACCCACTCATCAAAGCCAGGTAACCACAGCGACCACCCATAACTTCAACAACAAAGCTGCGCTGTGATGCCACCGCCGACTGTTTAATTTTATCAAGGGCCTCGATAATACTATTTAGAGCGGTATCGGCGCCGAGGCTGAGTTCTGAACCGGGGCGGTCATTATCAATTGTTGATGGCAAGCAAAGAATCGGGATTTGAAAACTGGGGAAACGCTCCTGGTTTTGAACCATGACGTGGGCGCCTTCATAACCTGCTTCGCCGCCAATGATCAGCAAACCATCCAACTGATATTTTTCTATCGTGCGGGCAATGGCATAGAGATCACCATTTTCCGGTACATCACGATTTGTGCCCAGTAAAGATCCGCCAATCTTCATCCAACCATTAACATCCATCCACTGCATGGGAGCAATATGGTCGGAAATTAAACCGCGGAAGCCATTGCGCACACCGTAAATTGTATGTCCGCTGTCAATGCTCATGCGCACTGCCGTGCGCACAGCGGCGTTCATTCCCGGCGCCGGCGCGCCAGCATTCATCACCGCCAACCTCAGTGATTTTTTTTCTTCTCGTGCGGGACGGGGGCCTGGGCGAGTGAGTACGCCAATAATATCAAAAACTGATTGAAAACTTTCTCCACGTAAAGCTACTACTTGAGCGTCATCCTTGGCCTGGACAGCCTCGACTAGATCACGGCTCTGGCGAATACAGACATCCAGGGGGGTGCGCACAATGCGGTTTCCGCGCGTCCCAACCAGTACAGGGTCATCCTGTAGGTTTGTGGTGAGCAGCGTTTCTACAGCCGCATGTCCCAACAAAGTACCCAGGTTGCGATCGTAGACGCTGGGTGAGCCTCCACGCTGGACATGCCCCAAGATGGTTATGCGTACTTCTTCTTGCAAGTTTTCTTCAATGACCTCTTTAACTTCTTGACAGGTAATCAGGTTGCCATCTTGATCTTTAGCCCCCTCGGAAACAATGACAATGCTGTCCTGACGACCAGCGGCTCTGCCTTTTTTGAGGTTGTTGACCATTAATGTTTTCCAAGTTTCTGCTGGGAGTGCGTTTTCTGGAATAAAGACCCAATCCGCACTGCTGGCCAAACCACCCATCAAAGCCAGGTAACCGCAATTACGGCCCATCACCTCAACGACAAAGCTGCGCTGGTGGCTGGCTGCCGTACTGGCAATTGAATCAATAGCCTCGGTAATTCGATGTAATGCGGTGTCAGCACCGATGGTCATATCAGAGCCGAATATATCATTGTCAATAGACCCTGGCAGTCCGACGATTTGTACCGCGGGGTACTGTTTGGCAGCGGCGGCATCAATTTGACCTTCTTGAACAAGTTCATCAAGATATTCACCCCATTCTTCATGGAAAATATTGGCGCCCATCAGACTCCCATCACCACCTACGAGAGCCAGGCCATCAATACCCCGTTCAATCATGTTTTTGGCGGCGAGTTTTCGCCCTTCACGAGTGCGGAAACGATGACAGCGTGCGGTACCAATTACTGTTCCGCCGCGCTGCATAATCCCGCCAACTGAATCCCAATCCAATTTTTGGATTTGATCTCCAGCATCAACCAGGCCCTTATAACCATTTTTTACGGCATAGATCTCGGCGCCGCTGTTGAGGGCCGTGCGCACGATCGCTCGAACGGCAGCGTTCATCCCAGGGGCATCCCCACCACTGGTCAATACAGCAATGCGTTTCTTGTGTTGATTATTTTTCATATTAAAGTTGAGACTTTCACGACACCAACAGCGGTATTTTGATACCGAGTCGCTTGGCTAGACCCATAGGATGCTGGTAACCAGTATCGATATGGCAAGGAACTCCCATTCCTGGGTCAGCCGTTAATTAACGTTTTTAACACAGCGCGGTTTCTAGGGTTTAGCCAGCCGCAGGTACTTGTCCGGCATGATTCCCGTTTGCGAAACAGCCATCGATTGAGATGCTCAAATGATTTTTGATCTCGCTATCTAGATTTTTTAATATCACTTAAATCAAAGATATGGTATTGATCACTTCACCATTAAAAAACCTCCTGGTAATTATACGCCAAGAGGTCTAAGAAATGTAAACAAGGTTTTTATCCGGGACGATCACCATTAAAAACTGGCAGTCGACTCTGATGTTGATGTTGTTCTAGATAGCTATTTTTTTAAACTGTCCAAAATGTGTGGACGACAAACGATCGACTAAATCTTTTTGGGCATCACACCAGATAGGACGCATGGGACAATCATCACTAAATGAGCAGAGGGAACCATCACCAACGCATTCATTAAGTTTAATAGGTCCATCAATCGCTTCGACAACATCCAGGAGGGTAATATCCTGGGGTTTTCGGGCTAAGGAAACGCCGCCGCGTGCGCCGCGTGATGTTTGCAGCAATCCAGATACGGATAGTTGGGAAACAATTTTAGCCAGGAATGACGATGGAATATGCTGCTTTTCTGCAATTTTGCTGGTAGCTGCCCGACCCTCGGGGCCCAGTGATGTTAAGTAATAAACGGCGCGCACCGCATAATCTGCTTGACGAGTGATTTGCATAAGGATATTCTCCCATTAAGATATTGAAGATAGGAATTATTTC
>JBDLJO010000187.1:0-5086 GCA_039714275.1 Chloroflexota bacterium
AATTCGTTCGCCTTGGCCGAGTTTCATGGCCATCACTCCAGCGGCCACCAACCCCATGGGGCGAACATCTTGTTCAGAGAAACGAATTGCCATACCACTGGAGGCGGCTAGCAAGACATCTGATGCCCCATCACTAATTTGAACCCAGCCCAAGCTGTCACCTTGATTGACACGCACTAGGGTAAAAGTTGTCGCTGCGGGACCAGGTAAATCCTCAGCAGCAGTTTTCTTAATCATGCCATCTTGTGTAACTGATAAAACGAACCAGTCTGAGGCCAGAGCATCCTTGGAAGGCAGGGTAAAGATGGCGGCTAACGTGTCATCATCTTGAAGCGGTGATACATTTGCGAAATGGGTACCCTGGGGTGCTTTTGCCGCCTTGGGCAGTGAATGAACCGGTAGTGAGGCAGCTTCCCCAACTGTGGTTACCAAATAGATCGTGTCCCTGGTATTGGTTTTAATAACCCAAGCAGGGGCACCGCTGCCGCTTAACCGAGGGCGTTGATCGCTAATGCCCCGGGAAATCTTCCCATCGGGCATAACAGAGACCCAAACTGTTTCATCGGGGGTCAGGTTGCTCATGCGCACCGGCGCTTCAGCCGCAGTACCCGATACAGCAACAATCTGGGTTCGGCGACGATCGCTAAACTGCTCTTTTACAGCCTCCAATTCCCCAACAATAACCTGGCGCATTTTCTTAGGAGATTTCAATAAAGCAACCAAAGATCGGATGCGCGCTTTGACTTCCTTGTGTTCATCTTCAATTTTTTTGCGTTCCAGAGCTGCCAACCGGCGCAGCGGCATATTCAAAATAGCTTCGGTTTGTTCTGGGCTAAGCTTAAAACGTTTGCGTAAATTCTGGCGAGCGGTATCAACATTGCGTGATCTACGGATAACGTCAATGATGTCATCAAGATTCGCTAGGGCAATCATTAATCCGGCCAAAATATGTTCACGCTTGCGCGCCACATCCAGGTCATATTCATTTCTCTTCCGAACAATCTCTAAACGATGGGTTAGATAAACTTGAAGGGCTCGCTTTAGGTTTAGCAGGCGAGGTTCTCCATCAACCAGGGCCAGCATGATCAAGCTAAAAGTTGTGCTTAAGCTGCTAAGTCGATAGAGATCTCGAAGCGCTTCGTCAGGATCGGCAGATTTGGTCAATTCAATAACAATGCGCACACCTTGTCGATCCGATTCATCACGTAAGTCTGCGATTCCTTCGACTTTTTCATCGCGGGCAAGTTTAGCAATGCGTTCTAATAACGTGGTTTTATTGGTCATATATGGCACTTCGGTAACCACGATACGATGACGTCCGCGACTCATCTCTTCAATATGAGCGCGAGCACGAATTCGGATGCGCCCGCGACCCGAACCATAGGCTTGTTGCAACCCCCCTTCTTCAGTGGCATCAATTACCAATCCACCAGTGGGAAAATCTGGGCCCTTGATGAACTGCATTAAATCAGCAACGTTGATATCATCCAAACGGCGCCAGTTCTCAAGCATGTAATTCAACGCATCTACAACCTCATCCAGGTTATGAGGAGGGATGCTGGTGGACATACCCACTGCAATTCCAGTTGTGCCGTTGATCAGCAAATTTGGCAGTGCGGACGGCAGCACATCAGGTTCGGTGAGCGTATCATCAAAATTTGTAGAGAAGGAAACTGTTTCTTTCTCGATATCTGCAAGCATGTGCAGGGCTGGGGGTGCCATACGGGCTTCGGTATAGCGCATGGCTGCCGGAGAATCTCCATCCATGCTACCAAAGTTACCCTGACCATCCACCAATTGATAGCGCATTGAAAAATCTTGCGCCATGCGAGCCATAGCTTCGTAAACTGCCATATCGCCATGAGGGTGATATTTACCCAGAACTTCACCTACGATACGAGCAGATTTTTTATAGGGCGTATCCGGGCGCATACCCATATCACTCATTGCATATAAAATACGGCGATGGACCGGCTTTAGTCCATCGCGGGCATCCGGCAGGGCACGGGCAATGATCACGCTCATGGCATAATCCAAATAGGATTGCTGCATTTCTTTATCAATATCGATTTTTCGAATCAAACCAATTTCCATTACATCGCTCCAAAATCTACTTGTTGGATAATCAAGGCCAATCACTGGCCTATTCTTTACTGTTAGGTACGTCTTTCAAACTAAGACAAATCCCCGAAATATCGATTATAAATTATGACTGTCGTTATCCCAACTAGAATCCATCGATCTAAATTTTAACAAGTATTTGATCTTTTTGGGCAACCACTTTAGAAATATCAGGAATTAATTCTACTTTCCAAAGAAAGCACGTACACCAAGGATTGTAATTTATCAATGCAATCGTGCCATATTAACCTGCGGGAGAAAACTAAGCTATATTTGGATAAATTGGAAAATGCAGGTCATATTTTTAGCCAAAACATTTGTGCTAAGATTATAACATGGCACAAAAAATCCCCTCCCGCCACAACAGAGGCGGCAGGAGGGGATTGGTTTAAATATTAACCTACATTGAGCTGTTATTTACTCCCCTGTTTTTTCCTCAGGGGTATCTTCCACTGATTCCTCTGACGGAAGAGTATTTTCACCCTCAGGGGCAGCCTGATCATCACCTTCGGCTGTAGCTAATGGCAATGTTTCATACGTTTCTTTTGGCGGGGCAAAGGGACCTTCAGCAAAGCCTGTTCCAGCCGGAATCAACTTTCCAATAATCACATTTTCCTTCAGGCCAAAGAGCGGATCAACGGCACCGCCGGCCGCTGCACGAGTTAGCACTTTGATGGTGTGCTGGAAGGATGCTGCTGACAAGAAGGAATCTGTGCTCAAGGAGGCTTTGGTAATCCCTAACAACATCTCCCGATATTGTGCAGGTAACTTACCTTCAGCCAAAAGTGCTTCATTACCTTTGAGTAATTCCAAGCGATTGACCAAATCTCCAGGCAGGTATTCCGAATCACCAGATTTGCTTACCAATACTCTCGACATCATTTTGCGGATGATAACTTCAAAGTGCTTGTCGTGAATATTCTGTCCTTGGGACCGATAAACTTGCTGCACTTCTGAGAGCAAATACAGTTGGGTTGCTTCTCGACCTCGAATACGCAGGAGATTGTGCGTATTGAGTGAGCCTTCGGTTAGCGGTTGACCAGGCAAGACATGCTCACCATCTTTGACAACCAGGCGGGCATTGCTGGGAATTTCGTAAACTTCTTCATCTCGCAATTCACGAGAAACAATGATCTTACGACCTTCAACACGGACACGCCCTTCGTTCTCGGCAACCAGAGGCTGCTCGATTTCTTTATTGTTCGCCAGGACATCACCTTTGGCAACTTCAGCCTCTTCTTTGACGGCTCTGCGCCATCCTTTCTCGAGTTGATAGGTATCGCTGACCATTTCAGCATTGGTAACATAGACCACACGAACATCGTCATAACGTTCAGACTGCTCAATGTTGACCACGCCGGCTAATTCCGAAACAACCGCTTCACCCTTGGGCGCCTTGCGGGCTTCAAAAATTTCTTCTACGCGAGGTAGACCGGTCGTAATATCACTTCCTGCTGCAACACCACCGGTATGAAATGTTCGCAGTGTTAGCTGTGTACCAGGCTCACCAATAGACTGTGCAGCAACGATACCCACAGCAGATCCAAGCGGAATCATCTCACCACGGCCTAAATCGAGCCCATAACAATTAATACAAACGCCATGACTTAGCTCGCAAGTTAATGGTGAACGAACCTTTATTTCAGCAATTGTTGAATCAACAATAAGTCGGACTTCATCGTGACCAATTAAACCGTCTCGATCAACAATGATCTCACCGGTGTCAGGGTGGACAACTCGTTCAGCAGCTAAACGGCCAAATAAGCGAACACCTAAAGATTGTCCTGCAATATCATCTTTGCGGCGAATGGTAATACCTTTTTCTGTACCGCATTCTTCAGCATTGACAATGAAATCTTGAGCAACATCAACCAGGCGACGAGTCAGATAACCTGCATCAGCTGTACGAAGAGCGGTATCTGCCAAACCTTTTCGAGCACCATGCGATGAGATAAAGTACTCGAGGCTGGTAAGTCCCTCGCGGAAGTTAGATCGAATGGGCAAGGGAATAATACGACCAGAAGGATCAGCCATCAAACCACGCATACCGGCCAACTGAGAAACAGGGCCAAAACCACCTTTGGTGGCACCAGAATTCGCCATAATGGCTAAATCACCATGCGGGTCCATGTTATCTTGTACAGCCTGACCTACGACTGTAGTTGTATTCTGCCAAATTTCAATCACCCGCTCATTTTGCTCCTGATCGGTTAACAAGCCGCGGCGGAAGTTGCGCTGTACATTTTCCACATCTTGGAGAGCCTGAGAAACAATTTCTTTTTTGGCCGGAGGAACCGTGATGTCTGAAACTGCAATGGTAAAGCCAGAACGGGTGGCGTATTTGAATCCAATATCCTTAATATCATCGGCGGCTTTTACCGTTGCAGATAAGCCGCTAAGCTCATAGATATCAGCAATTAAATCTCTAATGCCGCCTTTTTCCAATTCTTGGTTAATAAAGTGAACCGATTCAGGCAAAATATGATTGAAGATTACGCGGCCAACGGTAGTATCCAACATACGAACTTCAGGTTCAATTAAGCGGGTGCCTGTCTCATCATACCAAGTTGTTGAATAGAATTTGATATTCGAAAGAATCTCAACTTGTCCAAGACTATAGGCCATCTCAACTTCATCAAAAGCTGAGAACATGCGCCCGTTGCCTTTTCGCTCGCGATCATCATTTTTGGTCAAATAGTAGACACCCAATACCATGTCTTTGGAAGGGCTGACAATCGGTTCACCGCTGGCTGGTTTTAAAAGGTTTCTACTGGAAAGCATCAGTTGACGGGCTTCATCAACTGCTTTTTTAGAAAGCGGCACGTGCACTGCCATTTGATCCCCATCAAAGTCGGCGTTAAATGCGGTACAAACAAGGGGATGTAATTGGATTGCTTTGCCTTCAATCAAAATAGGTTCAAAGGCCTGAATACCTAAGCGGTGCAAAGTAGGCGCACGGTTGAGC
>JBDLJO010000188.1:0-5075 GCA_039714275.1 Chloroflexota bacterium
CCGTTATTCTTGGAGACTTCCAGCGTGATCGTATCATTGCTCAATCCGCTCATAAAAAAGCGTACGTCTAGCGACGCTGATGCCACCGATGATAGCAGCGTATCCTGGATTGCCGTATATTCCCACGAACCACCGGGCGCAACTGGGCCAGCACAGGCAGCGGTGGCGTCATTGAAAGCTAAATCAATGCTGTTTGCAGGCGTTGAAATGGTTCCGTAGCTGCAGGTTTGCGCACTGCCAAATAATTGCTCTAACGCCATCGCACCAATACCATCGCCTGCAGGAGTCAGCGCCACGGTTACCCATGGCTCCGGTGTAGGTGTGGCGGAGATCAGATAAGCCAGAGCTGCGTCGGGCTGTACCAGACCAAAACCGTAATACTCATCTTTCCCTGTTGAGCCGAGATCTAGAGCTGTATTTTGCAGCGCGGCTCGAATCTTATCCGGGGAATCGAATTGTGGAAGGCTGGCCAGTTGGGCGGCCGTTCCCGAAATAGCCGCCGCTGACATAGATGTGCCCGACATGCTGGTTGTGCCGCCCCCTGGATAGGTCGATAGAATATCCACCCCCGGTGCTGCCAGGCTGAGATGCTCGCCGTAACTGGAAAAGGCTGCCCGCAGATTTTGGTTATCAACAGCCGCTGCTGCAATAACCCGCGGCAGCACCGCAGGATACCACAGCGTGCCATCACCGCTGTTGCCGGCCGCACTGATCACCAGTGCCCCATTTTCATAGGCATAATCAACCGCCTCCTGCAGGGTTCGGCTGGCTTCCAACCCGCCAAAACCTAAATGGATGATCGACGCCCCTTGATCAACCGCATAGATGATGGCTTCCGCTGCCCCCGCATAGGTGCCATAACCGAAAGCGTTTAAGGCTTTGACTGGCAGAACCGCCGCTTTGCCTGCTGACTCCGTAATAATGATTCCTGCTGTGTGGGTACCATGTCCATATAAATCCGTGACATCATTACCCCCATCCACAAAATTCCAACCCACCCAATCATCGACATAGCCGTTGTCATCATCATCAACGTTATTGGAACGGAGGTCATCCCCCTGATTGTCGGTATAGTCTTCGCCCCCGTTGATCCAGATACTGGCCTTTAACTCGGCATGCTGGATATCAATACCGCTGTCGATAACCGCAACGATCACCCTTGGATCACTTAGGGTCTGGGCCTGGGCTGCCCCAAAGTGGCCCGAAAAGGCAGCACCTGAATTATGGGATACTTGTCTCCCTGCAGCTTGCACAATAGCATTCGGCTCGGCATAAGCCACCAACCAGCTCCCCTGCAGTTCTTTCAACGCTTCTGCAAATTGTGTCGCAGGTACGCTGATCACTATATTTCGCATCCCATCCAGGTCTTCTATCTTTTCCCCTTGCGCGGCGCGGATGGCAAACCCTGAGAACAAGCTCAGCACCGGTCGAAATTGCACCAGGATTTCAGTCGTTTGGCTGGGCGGAGAAGAAGCAGTTGGAAGGGTCGTGTACGGTTGATTTGCAGCCGCCACCACCGGAGCAGTTGGTGTGCTGACCGGCGTCGGCGTAAGGGGGTTGTTGACCAGATCCTCAGATGCTTCTTCCGGGACATCGAATTGAGTCACGTTTTTTACATAACCCAGAACCCCTTCACATGCTTCAGGGAAGTGGGTTGCGATCCGCTTCCAGCGCAAATACTCTCCCACACGCAGCGTTTGATTAAAAGAAACGTTCAGGCACCACGGCCCGGCATTATAGTTTGCGGCTGTAAATTTCCATAAATCCTCGTAACTGACCAGACCAGCCGCCGGCTTCCCTGTCAGGTTAAAGATCATCTGCTCGACTTGATTGCCATTGGCTGCCAGGGCATGTGCAAAAATCGGGATCGAGGCAGCCGCCTTTTCAAAATCGATCGCCGCCATGCAGGTCGGGCAGTCCGCATCGACGGCTTCCAGCACCGCCCCTCGCAGCAAAGCTTGCTGTTCAGAGGGCATCATAAAATAACCCACCAGACAGGAGTATTCACTCAATACCGTCGGGCAGAAATTGTCGAAAAATACCTTGTTCCACATTAAAAGTGTGTCAGCGCCGTTTTGAGTCATATGCCCAAAACCGTGTTCGGTATTTGCACTCTCACGGGATGATGCGGGCCAGAATTGGGTTTCTTGAATAAAAATATTCTTTAATAATTGCGCGGGCACCTTGGTTTGCAGCGCGGCGCCGTAAATAATACTGTCAAATTGATTTTGCCAATCCGTGACCGCTGGACGCGCCACGATTTCACCGCAAGCGTTGGCGGCACCGTTAGGCAGCAATCCATGCCCAGGGCAGCCGTTAGCGTTAACAAATTGTTTGGTGATTAAATTCCCCGCCAGCAGGGTCAGCGGTCGATCGCTGGCTAACTCCTGGACATTGTCCGGTTGTACCAGCCACGTGGGTAATTTTTCTTCACCTGGGACGATTCCCCACATCGGATCATCAAGGATGATGCTGGCAAAGGGTGAATAAGGTTGCGAACCTACCCACTGTAAATACAACCCCTCGCACTCGTGGTCCTGCCCATATGCGATCATGGATACACAAGCCTGGGATTCACCCCAGGCCGCGCTGGTAGCTCTGTCGCAGCTAAGTAGGATCTCATCCTCACTGGGTGCCCCCGAGTGATCGATGACCAGGGTACATTGGACACCTTGTTTCGTGCTGCTCAGCACCTGCCAGGTAAATAAAGACTCATTGCCTAACCGCCACGGGTCTCCCGGAGGGTCCTGAATCGCGGAGACAGAAACAGCCCCAAAAACTACCATCAGAATCAACAAAAACCCAACCACCTTCAGTTGGGCCTGTGCTGCAGTTCTCTTCTGGCGGGATTTCCACCCCTGATTGGGATTGTTCATATTATTAAGACGTAGTTGATTATAAAAGAGCAGAGCTGCCGTGGCAATGACTGCCTATCCCTACCTGGGCCCCGGACAAGTGCGGGTAGTGCAGTCGCTGCATCGATGCGTGTGTCTTGTAGTTCACGGCAGCTCCGTAGGTCGTGGTCAGGAGGGTGCGGAGCCACCCCCCTGAGCCATTGTTTAACCGTGATCTAGCTGGCTATTTCTGGTGGCAAACCTCGCAGGTACCGCGGTTATCGAGGCGCAGTAGTGCGCTGTCGGTAGCCGTAGTATTCCCAGGAGGTGTACCTGAGCCGGTAGGACCGCCATCGGCAAATCCAGCCATTGCAGCTGAAGAACCATGGGATAGGTGGCAGGTGCTGCAGGCAACTAAATTCGTGCCTGCAAGCGGCAGATTATATCCGCCATAACCAATAGTTTCAGGGTTGACATTACCACCAATGCCAAAGGGCATATCTACTCGGTGAGTGTAGCCACCATTGGCAGCCTCGACAGCATCACTGCCGGATCCTGCAGTCGTCACATGATAGGTACCGTGGCAGGCCGCGCAAACATTGCTCATGTCAGCTGGCCAGTCTTCGGCATCGTATACTTGGGCGCCCTCATCAACCTGGGTCACTGTCACGCCAACACCATTGATTGTTTCCTTAATGATGCGGTAGTTCGATGAACCATGCGGATCGTGGCAGGAACCGCAGTCTAAGGCATCTCCCCCAGACATTGCTGCCGAGACGCCACGGTTGACACCGTTCCCCCAGGCATCTGTGACTGTGCCGGAAACATCATGTGTAGAAGTTGTCCCAGCTCCTGCGAAATTTGTAAATCCACCGCCATTTAGATCTGTTCCAGTATTAGATCCTGCAGTTGCTTCCAAGACACCATCGACCACATTTGTGGTCGCGCCTGTCTGTGTGTTTCCATGGCACGACATACACAGGTCAAAAGTCGAGGCTTCAGTCAATAGTCTAGGTCCGGATGCGGTGTGGGCACGATGACAGCCCGCACAGGCGTCCGTGGTGGCTGAATAGCCTCCGTGCGGACCGCCATTAGCCAGTACGGTCGTAGACAGCACAATCAACAGCGCTGTGACCAGTACCAGGGCAATTAAAGTTTTCTTCATTGTTACATTCTCCATTCAATAAGTAACTTGCTTTGATATACGGGGCCGTAAAACACATTGTTATTGTTTTTCTCGCTGGCATCACCTCCTTTTATTCGGGGATAAACCTGATTTAATATCTTTATTTGCATCCTTGAAAACGCTTCTTGAGCGAACTATGCTGGTGTCAGCATTGCTAATAAGACCACACCTGAACCCGGTTATTTTCACGGTCGGCGATATACAAGAATCCATTGTTATCGATCGCAATATCATTGGGGTAGTTGAAAAGTCCGTCTTCATAGCCCTGGTCACCAAAGGAGAACAAGAATTCTGGCTCATCCCCAGAGATGTCGAAGACTGTGATATGTTGGCCGACTGCGTCAGCAATATGCAGGTGATCCTTACTGTTAATCCAGGCACCGCGCGGCAGGCTTAATGCACCATCACCGGTACCCTGTGCAAAGTTAAATAGGAATTCAAAGTTGCTGCCCCATACAGAAGCACGTCCGTTGTTGCCATCCGAAATAAAAACCCGACCCCTGCTGTCAGGCATCGCCGTATTAGGGAACAAAAACTGCCCTGCGTCTTGTCCTGTTTCCCCAAATGCAGTCAGGGGTGGATTAAAATCTTGCCAGGAACTTGCTGCTAAAACATCTGCTGACAGCAACCAAACCTGATTGGCTTGTTTCATTACATCAGTAATCCATAGATTACCGGCCTGATCAAAACGCAAACCCAGCGGTGACCAAGACGTGCGATCAGGTGCTGGCAGGCTTTCTTCACCCTGACTGGGTAAGGAATAGTGTAGTTCTTGATGGTAATAATTTAGAGAGAAAGCACTTCCTTCTGGCAGTCCTCCAATATGCTTAGAAATATATTCACTGAGTGTCAAATCAGGACCCAAAATTGTGTCTAAATAATTCCCATCCCGATCAAATACGAAGATGGCGTGCTGCAAGCGGTCGGAGACGTAGACCCGCCCCTGTACATCGACTGCCAGATAGACTGGTGACCGCTGCGGCGGTACTGTCCCAGGCGGCACAAAATCATCCAGTAGGTTGCCGGCGCTGTCAAAGATCTTGATCGTGCGCTCA
>JBDLJO010000189.1:0-5045 GCA_039714275.1 Chloroflexota bacterium
TTTTTTATAGGCTAACTCCGCACAGAGCTGATAAAAACGTTTGGTGCTGCGGTAGTGACCGGAGAACAGTGCATTGAGACGTGCCTGACCTTGTGACAAGGCTGAGCAAGCAACATCATATTGCGATTGAGATATCGTTTCCAGAGCGATCTCATCAGCCAGGTAATTCTTTATCCATTGTTTTTCACGGTAAAGAGCCCAAATGATGATCGCGATCATTACGCTCCATCCAAGCCAATCCAAGATTGTTCCAATGATCAAACCGCCTGTGCCAGAAAATAAACTGGCTATCGCATTGTGTGTAGCATGGGTGCCGACTGCAAAACTCCAGCCGATGATTGGGAGCAGAATTTTCATCATAGGTGATCGGTTTAATCGAGCTTGAGAAAGACCAATCCCAATGAATGCAGTATAAAAGGGATGCTGCCATCCAACTAGAAAGACGCGCACAAAAGTTAGCCACATCAATCCGGTAAACCCAGATTCCAAATAGCCATAGTTGTAAATATAGTACACATTTTCAGTCGCGGCGAAACCCAATGCAGTGATGCCTGCGTAAATGATGCCATCCAGGGTGGAATCAAATTCGTTGTGGAATGCCAAGAAAACCAGAAGCACAGCCAAACCCTTGAGTGTTTCCTCTACAGGGGGAGCCACTAAAGAAGAAGTGGTGATCTCGGTAAAAATTTCTGAACCTGTGACCAGGTAGATTCCGATGCCAAAGAATGTGTTGAGAATAAAAGCAAATCCGGCTGATATTGCTGCACCCCAAACAAAAGCGCCGATCAGAAGTCTTTTAGGCTCTTTTTCGTAACGGTCAATCCAATATAGGATAGCCGCAAAAACAAACATAGGGACATATCCAGAAACTATAGAAAATAATAATCCCATTTTACGCTCTAGCAGGCAATTTACAGATAATATATAAAGAAAATGATCTATTTATATGGAACTTTGTCATTCGTCCTTAAGAAGCAAGGTGGTCCGTTCAATTTTCGCATCGTATGGATCCAACCCCAGTGCGTAAAGAACTTCATCGGGGCGCCCCGTTGCTCCAGGTTTTGCGCTCAGCTCAACGCTTAGTCGCTGTTCCTGGTTGGCATTGTCTATTGGTATGCTCAGGGAATGGACCAAAGGTCGTAAATCGTAATTTTTTTTGCGACGTTCTCGGATGATGCTGTCTTTAGATAAGAATGTGTCCACCCGTGCTTTAAGATCACGTATATTTTCAATCAAGGTGATGGTATAGATCGCGCCCTCGACCAGGCTGGGTAATTTGGGGCCATAGATTTCACCTTCACTGAGGGCTGTTATCTTAAGACCTGGGGGTAGAGCCGCCGAAATTCTTGATTTTAGTGTTTCAAGTGTAAAATGCTCATCAAGCCATATATCGATCATTTCTCCAATGCTTGTATACCCCAGAGGTAAAGGGGCGGCTAGATTGATCTTGGGATGCGGTTTGAAACCCTGACTGTAGGATAAGGGTAAATTGGCTCGTCGTAAGGCGCGTTCCCAGGCGCGCTGTACATCTAAATGACCGGTGTAGCGCATGGCCTCAGTTTTATTAAAAGTTACGCGAATGCGCATAATAGGGGGAAAGTTCATATTTTAAGGGAATTGGTTTTTATTTGATAACAAAAATTTTATTGAATGGTTAATGACACTATTTAATCACTTTGACTCTTTTGGCTTTTACTTCAGGACATTGCCAAATATCCCCCGGATTTTCCCGGCGTAAATCTTTAAAGGTCGGCAGAATTCCGCAGGCGTAGCACTGAGTCCGGCAGTCGATCCTCGTACGCCCTTCGAGGCTCCATAAATAGTCTTGAGTCAAGAATTTTTTTGTAACGCTTGTGCTGATATGTTCCCAGGGGAAGACTTCATCGATGGGACGCTGGCGATGGGTGTAAAATTCCGGTGATAAACCGGTTTTTTCAAAAGCCGCTATCCAAGCATCAAAATTAAAGTGCTCGCTCCAGGCATCAAATTTTGCGCCATTTACCCATGCTTGGTAAACGACCTCAGCCATGCGTCGATCACCACGTGATAACCAAGATTCGAATTGCGTTTCCTGGGGGTTATTCCAATTGAGCTTCAATCCGCGTCCACGCAGTTCCTTTTTGAGTAGGGTTTGCTTGGCGATGATTTGTTCTATTGAGTCGCAAGGCACCCATTGAAAGGGAGTATGGGGCTTAGGGATGAAAGTACTTACACCAGCATTGATTTGAGCTCTCTTGCCGATGGTTTCCCGTCCCACCTGAAGCACTTCCTTGCATAGATCAACAATGGCTTGCACATCTTCCAGGGTTTCGGAAGGATGACCGATCATAAAATAGAGTTTTATGGTTGTCCACCCACGACTGAAGATCTCCCGAGCTGTGGTAAGCAGTTGTTGGTTGCTGACTGGCTTGTTAATAATCTTGCGCATTCTCTCGCTGGCTGCTTCAGGCGCCAGCGTGAATCCGCCGCGCCGGTTATTTTTTAGAGAATCCATCAGATCAACTGAAACACTTTCAATACGCAGGGATGGCAGAGAAACCGAGAGATTTTTCTCGCCAAAACGCTGGTTGACCTTTTCGATTAGCTCAAGTGCATGCGTGTAGTCACTTGATGACAGCGATAACAAACCAATTTCCTCATAACCTGTAGACTGGATTGCATTATCTATGGCTTCTAACACATCTTCAACCGGACGTTCACGAACGGGGCGGTTAACCATGCCTGCATGACAAAATCGGCAGCCGCGCGTGCAACCGCGCATAATTTCGATGGGGGCACGGTTGTGAACTGTATCGATATATGGGACGATGAAATGAGTTAAGGGTGGCGGTAGTTTGGGAACCAGCCGTTTTTGCACGGGTAAAGGTGCGTCGTCAGCAAGTTTCTGTATTGCGGCAAAAGTGCCGTCCTCGTTATATTGCGCTTGATAAAGGGATGGAACATATACACCCCATATTTGTGATAATGCACGTAGGGTGGCTTGACGGTTATGATTTTGTTTTTTTGCGTTTTGAAAACAATCAACCACATCTAGAATTACTTCTTCGCCCTCTCCGATGATAAAAGCATCGATGAAAGCGTGCATGGGTTCGGGGTTGTAAGTTGCGTGTCCACCCGCGATGATCAGAGGATGCTCATTTCCCCTCTCTGAGCTGAAGAGCGGGATGCGGCCTAAATCAAGCAAGTTGAGCGCATTAGAAAAGAGTGATTCATAGGGTAACGAAAGACCAATGATGTCAAAATCAGTCAGAGCGTGTTTACTCTCCAGCGAATAGAGCGGTAAGTCATTCGCACGCATGGCGTTTTCCATATCTGTCCACGGGCTGTATACCCGCTCAGCGAATACATCATTGCGTTGATTGAGGATATCGTAAAGAACAGCCATGCCAAGATTGGACATGCCCAAATCATAAATATCGGGAAAGGCTAATGCTACGCGAGTATCCACAGCATCCCAATCTTTGACTACTTGATTAAGTTCTCCGCCTGTATAGCGTCCCGGTTTTTGCACCTTAGGCAGTATGCGGTTAAGTTTAGTTTGAATTTCGGTTGGCGTTAACATAGGGGGGCGATTATACCATTGAGGAATATATATGGAGATTCTAAGCCTGGCGTGATTAACGTTGGTAGGAAAAGATTGATTAAATAATATAGGGACTGCTCAAGCGTTGTTTGAGCAGTCCCTTATTAAGGCAGCAAGTGAGCGTTTATTCAAAAACCCAAGAGTCAATGGCCCGATCCCATTCAACCAGTTCTTCAGCTGTGAACCAAAGATTAATTTCCAATTTGCCGTTTTCAACCGAATCGGATGCATGGGTAAGGTTGCGCCCTACTTCCATACCGAAATCATGGCGTACCGAACCAGGGGCCGCCTCGGTCGGTTTGGTGGCACCCATCGTTTGACGTACAGCAGCGACGGCGTTAGGGCCTTCCCATACCATCGCCATAACCGGCGCGGAGGTAATATATTTTATCAAGCCATCATAAAAAGGTTTGCCTTTATGAATGCCGTAGTGTGTCTCGGCCAGATCTTGACTGACAGCCATAAATTTTGCCGCATTCATCTTTAAACCACGGCGTTCTAATCGGGCGATTACCTCGCCAATTAAGCCGCGTTGTACACCATCGGGTTTTACCATAACAAAAGTTTTTTCCATGATTTTCTCCATCTATTTACAGTAGTAGAGACGTCTCGGGTATAAGACGTCTCTACAAGGATTAACATTAAATTGGTGCTAAGATTTTACCAGATTAAGATTTTAAGACAGCAGGAGTTGCTCTGCTTTTGAGTAAATGTGCAGTGCCTTTTGTAAATTATCAACTCGTAAATATGCGTCGCCCAGGGTTTGTAAAACCAATGCATTTGTCGGATACTGGTGACGGGCAGCATCTAAATCGTTAATAACTTCGTCAATACGCTTGTTTTTTCTAATCAGTTCTTCGTAGTGCTGCATTGATTTTTCAATTTTACCCGTTGATAGATGATGTTGTGCTTCAAGCTGATTAGCATGATATGGATCTTCGATTTCTTCTTGGGTAGATGCGATGTCTTTCGGTACTGCTTGGTCGAGATCAATTTCCTCACTTTTTATAGCAGTTGTGGTCTCTTGTGTTTCTGGGGGAACCCAAGCATAGGTTTGATCATCTTGAACCTCGGAAATTTCACTTTCTTTCTCGACAATAGCCATTTGTGTTTCATCCACATCAACGGGCACATCACTTACCAAGTCTGATTGCTCGATATCCAGGCTTAATTCTTCCGCTATCCATTCAGGTAAATCTTCATCTATGGCGGGATCGTCTTCCTTTATCACTGCTTCACTTGGAGCTTCGATAACATCTAGTTGGGGTTCAGCAGCGGATTGATCACCTTTGTCTTGTGAATCATCCGAAACTACCTGTTGATGAATATCAGGATCGACTTCTGGTATGGGCGCATCCTGCAACCATTCCGGGACTCCCATTTCACCAAATTCTTCTGTAATAACAGGTTCCTGGGATGTGGGTTTAGACAGCCACTCAGAGAAGTCGCTGGGTTTATCTAG
>JBDLJO010000190.1:0-5033 GCA_039714275.1 Chloroflexota bacterium
GCCGCGTTACGTAATGTTTGGAAAATGCCATCATGAGCACGGCCCATATCATCGCTGAGGGGCAGCACAAAACAGGCAGCTAACTGGCCTAGTGGGGTACCAGCCCCTGTAAAGGTGGGCGAATTAGGCAGAAAACGCATGGAGGCAAGCAAGTCATAAATGCGATGTGCACTTTTAAGGATATCGGACTCCGAACCATCTTCTACGGCAGCAATATGATAGGCGACCCGCCAAAAAGTTTCACGAACTGACTCGATCGGATTTCCATCACGATCACGCCTAGCATAACGACGGATAAAAACCTGGCCGGCATTATCGGTTAATTCAACCGCCCGGGCACTATCCGGTAAAGGAGGTGTAGGCAGCAAGTTGTGATCGTTTTTCTGCTGCTTATCCTTAATATTCAAAACCATGCATTACTCCTTATTGCTTATCGATGACAATACAACATGGCCCCCTGAGCAGGAGCTTCTCTAACTAATTATTCTCCAACAAGCGATCAATTTCTGTACGGATTGACTTGAGATCGTCAAACCCGAGGTAAACAATGGCAAATCGGATATAAGCGATCAAATCCATTTCTTTAAGACCGTTAATAACATTATCACCAACGACTCTGGACGAAACTTCGGCTTTCCCGAGCGACTGCAAAGTTGTTTCAACATCGCTGGCTAAATCTTCAATAGCGGCGGCAGAGACCGGGCGCTTTGTACAGGAAATTTGGATACCACGCAATAACTTATCGCGATCAAACTCTTCCCGTGAACCATTTTCCTTGATGATTAAAGGTGTGGCAAGAATCGGGCGTTCGTAAGAGCTAAAACGCTGCTCGCAATTCTGGCAGGCCCGTCGGCGGCGGACACCACCACGATTATCTTTGGTGGTATCAATAACCCGGGTATCTTTACTCTGGCAATACGGACACTGCATAGAAACCTACCCTAAAACACCCCCACATATAGGGGCTAAGCATGTTAAATTCCGCGCATATGGTTATCAAGAGAAGTTATTTTAGCACGCCCGAGCTGTCACATCAAGCTTTTGATAGCCTTTTCTACCTTAATATATTCATTACCAAAGATTATTTTAAGATTCAAATTATTAGGAAGCTCAGATTGAGACATCAATAGAGAAAAAGGCAAAATTAACGAGCTTCATAGGAACGGACCGGAAAGAATTGATCGAAATACTACCTAATATTTGATTAAATGCCAGCTCCCCACTGGGGTGTGCATGTGGGGAGCATCGGCAGAAATACATTCAAAGAGATATGATGGAGGCAAGCCAATACTCTTTACGGCAATTTAACCAATCCATGAATCAGATAAAACTTATTTGGTTATGAACGCACACGATTACGCAAAAAAGTTGGAATATCCAAATCTTCTGTGTTTAAGGAACGGGGTTGGAACTCTTCTTTCTTATCATTGTCACGTTGGACAGGTTCTCGATAAGTTGCCCTGGATAAAAGACCTCCGGGCATCGAAGACTCAAAACCAGTAGCTATAACTGTGATGTTTAATTCATCACCCAAATTTGGATCGATGACGGCACCAAAGATCAAGTTCACATCGGGGTGTGCGGTTTCTTTAATGATCGCCGCAGCCTGATTGACCTCAAAGAGGGTCATCCCTGGACCACCGGTAACATTGAAAAGAATGCCGTGTGCGCCATCAATGGTAATATCGAGCAGCTTGCTAGAGATGGCCTGCTCAGCGGCGTCACGGGCACGGTCATCTCCAGAACCGCGTCCAACTGCCATGAGAGCAGCCCCACCTTCAGACATGATGGTGCGTACATCGGCAAAGTCGAGGTTGATCAAGCCGGGGATGGTGATAAGCTCAGAGATACCTTGAATGCCCTGGCGTAAAACATCATCGGCAACACCAAAAGCATCTTTTAGGCTGGCACGTTTATCAACAATCTGCAGCAAGCGATCATTGGGAATGACAATCAAGGTATCGGCCTGCTCTTTGAGATTGGAGATGCCAAGTTCGGCAGCATCAATGCGCCTTGCACCTTCAAAAGAAAATGGTCGCGTGACAACACCAATGGTCAGTGCCCCAACCTCCCGAGCAATTTGGGCAATAATTGGAGAGGCACCGGTACCTGTACCACCACCAATCCCGGCCGTAACAAAGACCATATCAGAGCCCTTGAGGACGTTATAGAGGTCTTCGGCAGATTCTTCGGCAGCCTTACGACCGACTTCGGGGTCACCACCTGACCCGAGTCCACGGGTGAGTTGATCGCCAATTCGAACACGGGTAGTGGCTTTCGATATCGCCAAGGCTTGGGCATCAGTATTGACGGTGATAAATTCAACACCACGGATGCCCTCCTCGATCATGCGTTCAACAGCATTGCAGCCTCCGCCGCCAACGCCAACTACTTTAATACGGGCAAATGATTCAGGTTGATTCATGGTTTGCATAGTGGATTCCTCCTCAACAATGATCCTTTATCGTAAGCATCACGGAACTGTTAAAGCCCCGGTACTTAACGATGGTACATTTTACCAAAGAATTTCTAACTTCCAATAAGTTCATTAATATTCATATTTAAGGCAGTAAACGGCGTAGCCAACTTTTGGCTTTTTGCCAATCTACATTTGCATCAGGCTTATATCGAAGCGCCCGACGGCCTTCACTTGAGTCAACATATTCGTTCATCAGCACAGCCCAATGTAAAAGACCAACACTGGTGGAATAAGCCGGATCGTGGAGACGATCGACCATGCCGATTAAGTTATCAGGTTGGGCGAGATGAACAGGCATGCCAGTCACGCGCTTCGCTACATCTTTGATACCGGGCAATGCACTAACACCCCCGGTAAGTACAATTCCTGCGGGTAGGAGGCTGTCGTAACCTGAACGCTTGATCTCCTGCATGATCAGGCTCAATATCTCTTCTATGCGAGCTTCTATAATATGAACTAAATCACGGCGATTTACTTGAACAGGGTTTTCCTCGCCAAAGGGATGAACAAAGAAAGCTTCATCCTCACTAATCGAAGACTGTGAAGCATGGCCGTGCTGTAATTTTATTTCTTCAGCCTGTTTTATCGGGAGGTGCAAACCGTGCGCGATATCGGAAGAAACATGATTACCACCAACGGCCAGCACCATCGTGTGCCAAACATCACCATTGATATAAATTGCCATATCAGTGGTTCCTCCACCAATATCACAAACAATAACACCCATTTCCCGTTCCGGTTCAGAGAGCACAACTTCAGCTGATGCGAGCGGATTAAGTACAAATTGACTGACATGAACCCCTGCAGCAGCAACAGCTTTACGCAGGTTTTCAACCGTTGCTGCGGCGGCCGTGATGACATGCGTTTCCACTTCCAACCGATAACCATGCATGCCAATTGGCGCCCTGATACCGCTCTGGCCATCAACCACAAAATCACGGTGAATAACATGGATCATTTCACGATTGTGTGGAATCGTGATGGCTCGGGCAGCTTCTACAGCCCTGATCAGATCATCAGCATCAATGGTGCGTCCAGAAATACCAACCACACCGCGGCTGTTCTCTGAATCAATATGGGCGCCTGCCAAACTCACTATTGCTGAGTCAATTTCAATTCCCGAAGTGCGCTCCGCTTTATCTACGGATCGAGCAATCGCCTGACTCGCAGCGGTTAAATTGACCACTGAGCCTTTTTCCATACCAGCTGAAGGTTCAATACCTACACCTAGAATTTTCAGCTCCTGCTGCTCATCAATCTGAGCTACCAGGGTGCAAATTTTAGTTGAGCCTATATCTATACCAACAATAATTGATTCTTCCATAGTTTTATCTGACCATACGGTAAATGGGAGCATCGATCTGCTCCACGCTAATCAAGGCTGGATTTATGCCTTCGGCCTGTAAATGTTCTACAATGGCCTGGTAAACGGATAATTTGATATCTATATCACTAATATCCATGCCAAAATAAACATCCCAATCTTGCGGGGTACGCCATCCTAAACCATGTTGATCATCATAAACAAGGAAAAGGCTTTCAGAGGCTTCCTTTTGTAGCGTCAGGATGGCTAAAACCATTTCAGGGGTTAATATAACCTCAAGGGGGTTGAGTTCATTATCATGAGTTTCAAAATCATCAAACCGTGGAACGGGGGGAGCAGCACTGGCTTTGACACGTGCCAAGCCTTCAATATTGCCCCGTATTGGGAACCCAATGCCCTGCAAATCAACCCATTTATTTTCTTGACCATCTTGTTCCCAAATCAATACCGGCTCCCGTTCGGAAAGGGCCACCACAACCTTTGCCGGTAAACTGACATGGACCTGGACAGATTCTATGCCACCTTGATAACGGTTCAGCAATAAGGTTTCTAAAACGCGCGGTGAGATCATAAAAATGGGTTGATTGTAAATGGTTAGGGCGCGATTTATGCTCTCAGATTCTAACCAAACCCCTCCATCAACTTCCGCGGCCTGGACACGATAAATTGGAGATTGCCAAAAATAAATTAATAAAGCTGCTAAACCCGCAGTAAGCACAAGCGATACGAACCTCCAGCCCATATTTAATACGGGTACAGCCGGTAATCTGACCTCAACTCCGGGAGATGAGAGAGCAACATCTAAGCGACGTTTGATGCGTTTTCGTTTCTGAGCGGCGGATTGCTTGGAATGCAAAGTCTTCACATCCCCACGAATCATCACAGGCGGAACACCGCGGGCCCAACCATCACGCTCATTTGGTGTAGCATGCGAGTCGGCAGCCCTAACTGCTCTTCGTTTTGCTCGGACTTGTTCTGCCCGAGTGAGGGATTGTTTCTTACGTAACATGGTATTCCTAATAAAATCTACTGCCTATTCAGCGTTCAAAACGCCATTCAGTATTATCTCGCTCAGCCCGTCGTTCTAATGCTAGGGCAATCAGTCTGTCTACCAACTCAGAATAGATCAAACCGCTGGCTTCCCAAAGTTTGGGATACATGCTGATCTCAGTAAAACCAGGAATCGTGTTGACCTCGTTTAGGTAAAACTCGCCACTTTCTTTATCCAGC
>JBDLJO010000191.1:0-5010 GCA_039714275.1 Chloroflexota bacterium
GCCATCTACGATCTGGTAGGGGATCAACTGCGGGATACCTTTAACGCCCAGGTCGTGATGATCTCACAGTATGATCCTGAAACCGATAAAATTTACCACCATTACGCAATCGAACGCGGGCAGCATCTGAATATCCAGGGTTGGAATCCAATTGATGCTTCACGAGCCAAAGTGGTACGTACAAAAAAACCTTTGATGATCAATCAGGATGAGATCAATGCCCTGCTGACCAAGCAAAAGATGCAGGTGGTACCGGGAACAGAAATTCCTAAAACCTGGTTGGGCGTACCCTTATTGGTGGGCGATAAGGCCTGTGGGATCGTAAGTTTACAGAATCTGGATATTGAGAAAGCATTTTCCATCTCAAATATTGCCTTATTAACCACCCTGACCAACAGTATGAGCCAATCGTTGGAAAATGCGCGTTTGTTCAATGAAACCCAGCGCATGTTTGATCGCCTGGAAAGAGAGATGGGATTGGCACGTCAGGCTCAAAAGAGCATTTTACCAACGCAGGCGCCAGAACAAGCGGGGTATGATTTCGGATCTTTGATCATACCCGCCCGGGCTGTGGGCGGCGATTTTTATGATTTTATCCCGGTGGATCAAGAGAATCTCAGCATTGTGATTGGGGATGTTTCGGATAAAGGCCTGCCAGCAGCGCTGTTTATGGCGGTCACATTTAGTCTGGTGCGGGCAGAAACCGGTCGGAGTGATGATGTCCCAAAAATATTAAATATCATCAATCAGTACCTGTTAAAGATGAACGCCAGGATGTTCGTGACACTGCTGTACTGCGTCCTGAATTATGAAACTGGTGCTCTGCAGTATGCCAGAGCGGGTCATTTACCGCCCATTTTGCTTGATCAGGATGGCGAATTTGTCGATATTCCGATTGCGGAAGGGCAGCCGCTGGGGGTGTTTGAGGATATTTCCATCGATTCAAACCAGTTCATCATTCCAGAAGGTGGCTTGGTGCTGCTTTTCAGTGATGGACTCTATGAGGCTGCAGATGCATCGGGAGCGCCATTTGGCTTTGAACGGGCCAAAGAGGTGCTGCGAACTTACCGCCATCAGAGCGCTGAAAGGATCTGCCAGGAACTTTGGCGCGCAGTACAAAACCACAGCGGTGAAGACCTGCATCAGGACGATTTTACAACTGTAGTTGTTAAACGAGGTTAGTGGTTAACGGCAGAGAAAAACAACCAATAATACTAATTACTAGGGTGTTTTATCTGCAATCTGGCTGATAGCGTATTCGGCCAGGGCAGTGATGGTCAGGCTGGGGTTGACCCCGGGGTTGGCGGGGACAATCGAGCCGTCGATAACATATAACCCGGGATAATTGTGGACTTGGAAATCCGGGCCAACAACGCCTTCATCAGCATCAGCTCCCTGCATACAGCCGCCTAAAATATGAGCCGTGGTAGGCAGGTTGAGCAGGTTCTCCCCCAAAGATCCCATCGGGATGCCGTTGGTCTTATCCGCAAAACTGCGCGTGGCTTCGTGACCGATATCTACACGGGCGGAGATCTTATGAGCATTACCCTCGTGAACCGTCACCAAACCTTTGCGAAAGAGGGTAAATAAACTGCGCCCGAGGCGCAGTTTCATGCGATTGTCAACATGCTGCATGACCAATAGAATAGTAGTGTTGTGTGCCCAGCCAGGCCTGATCATGGTTTTGAAAAAATCCACCGGGTGGCGCAGGGTCCAGATCAGGGAATTGAGAATTCTTTTAAAAATCGAATCAACATCGGATATCAACGGCGCGGAGATTATACGCATCAGATCAAAGCCTTCCGGGTAGCGCACCGGTTCAATGCGCGTATCCTGATCAGCGTTGAAGATCGAGGTGATGGAAATGCCATCCGAGTAAGCAATATCTTTTTTACGGGCAATTGAGCCCAGCAGTGCTTCCGAATTGGTGCGCACTACATCTCCCAAACGGAGAGAGAGATCAGGGAGCGATTGTTTCGCATCACGCAGCTCCAGCAAAAGCTTTACCGTTCCCAAAACACCAGCCGAGAAAATAACCTTCCGGGCCCAGGCGGTGCGGCGCCCTTTGGCAAAAATACTCGTTGATGAGCGATAGGTAACTGCGTAACGGGCGCCATCAAACTCCCCAGAAGGCAGAGGGTGCACATCACAAACCTCAGACTGATCCCGGATCTGAACGCCAAGCTGCTCGGCAAAAAAGAGATAATTTTTGGGCAGGGTGTTTTTGGCATTATGGCGGCAGCCAATATTACAACCGCCGCAGTGAATACAGCCTCTCCTTTCGGGGCCTGCCCCATCAAAATAAGGGTCGGGCGCATCTTCCCCCTCTTCACCAAAGAAGATCCCCACATCGGTGGCTCGGAAAGTTGCCTCCGTGCCCAAAGTTACTGCGATCTCACGTAACACTTGATCCGCCGGCCATAATTTCGGATTGCGAGCAACACCAAGCATTTTCTGTGCAGTAAGGTAATGCGGAGCTAAAACTTTCTTCCAGGGAAGAGGATCGTTCCAAGCAGGGGTGGCAAAGGTTTCATCACTGGGAATCTCTAAAACGTTAGCATACCCTAAACTTCCCCCGCCAACACCGGTGCCGTGCAGCACCATAGCACCTTTTAAGATGCTGATTTGCAAAATACCGAATGCACGCACAGCCGGCAGCCAAAGATATTTTTGAAAATGCTTGGTCCTTACCGCAAAATCATCATCCTCCAGGCGCTTACCTTTTTCCAAGACCAGCACCGAGTAGCCTTTCTCGGCCAGGCGCATGGCTGAAACGCTGCCGCCAAACCCAGAACCAATTATGATGTAATCAAAAGTCTCAGTCATCGTTTCCCTCCGCAATCACTCGCATCGGCCACTTGCCGCGCTGTCCAGTCAGATATGCACCACGCACACTTGCAAAATCTGGATCGAGGGTTGAGAGAGGCTTCACCTGTCCGTTGAGCAGCAAATCCGGGTCAATGCTGCGCAGCTTTGTGCTGACGCGAAATTCTGGATTCCCATCATCCCAGACAAAACGTGTGTTGGCCTTGACCCTTTGTAGGTTATGCTGCAATTTCGAGTCCCTACTGCTCTGGAGCTTCTCCCAGGCGGGAAGATCGGTCCCCCAGAGATCGGCATCGGTCAATACGCCAATGGCCAGACCCCGGCGAATAGCCCGGGCGGCCAGCTCGTATAATCCAACTTCACGAAAATTGGCCCAGCTGGCTTTGTCTGCCTCTATAAAAGTATATCCCAGCCAACGAGCGGTTTCAAGATGGTTGACAACGATACGGTTACCTTCTACAGTTAAATGGGCGAGAACTGATTCAATATCTGCATCGTCGGCCAAGCCCAGGTCACGGCTGTCGCGCAAGAAATAATCTAAGCGGTCGGCACAAAGGTGAGGCGAGGGCTGCTCAAGCAGGGGGAAAGAATCTTCTGCCATATAATCCAGCCAATCCAATCCGTACAGACCCAGTACATCTGGAATATCCGTTCCCCTGACATAGGCAACCTTGTGCTGGTCATGATAATTTTGATCGTCATGCCCATCAAAAACGTAATCAATAACATGGCTGAAAGCGGTATGACTGATATCGTGAAGCAAAGCGGCAATTTGCTCATCCAGGCCGGCACCTAATCGCCGTACAAGCAGCATGGTCCCCAACGAGTGCTCAAACCGGGTCGTGGGGTTGGTTACGCCAATCAAGGCGCTGACGCCGTGCTGCAGCACACCATGCAAACGGCCCATGGCGGCCGAACTGATCAAATCATAGATAACCGGCTCTGTGATCTCTACAGCGCCATAAACGGAATCGTGAATCAGCATGGTCAATATATCTCAATTAGTCTGGGTCACTACCGGGGTGACCCATTTAGATGCAAAAAAACTGTCTTCCGCGCACAGGCAACGACAATCTATATTACCCACAACATTGACCTGCGCAAGCGGGAAATTTTAGGAAATATAGATAGTTGCAGAGCAACAGCCGCTGCTACTCATCAGCAACCTGCTGCGACATCATCATTAATTCAACACGCTCAGACCAGCCAACTTTATTCCAAAATTCGATCGCATTTTGATTATCGCCGAAGACAAAAAGATGACACTTGGCAATGCCGATGCGCATCAGCGCGTACATGCAGCGCCCTACCAAAGAACGGCCTAAACCCCGCCTGCGGTTTTCTTCTTTGACAGCCAAATGGTGAATATAACCACGACGACCATCATGACCGCAAAGCGCGGCACCGATGATCTCACTATCCTCCAGGGCTACATAACTCAGGCCAGGGTTGCGTTTGAGAAACCGCTTAATACCTTCTCTCGAATCCGCATCGCTGAGACCAACTCCATCGCTTTTATCCCAAATATCAATCACCGCATCATAGTCATCAATGGTCAATTCACGCAATTCGACTGCCATAATTCAGCTCTCCCTTAGAATTAGCTGTAGATCAAATCAAAGGTGCACACCTGCAGTATGTCCTAACACCATCATATCACTGATAATCGTAAAAACCACTCCCTGTCTTGCGACCAAGGTGACCGGCATCCACCATTTTGCGCAAAAGGTATGCGGGGCGATATTTATCCTCGCCTAAATCACGCTGGAGCACTTCCATAACAAAGAGCACCACATCAAGCCCAATCAGGTCAGCTAACGCAAGCGGGCCCATGGGATGGTTCATGCCCAATTTCATGACCTGATCAATGGCTTCAGGTGTGCCAACCCCCTCTTGGAGGGTAAAGACAGCCTCGTTGATCATCGGACAAAGAATGCGGTTGGAAATAAAACCAGGTGAGTCGTTGGCTTCGATGGGTACTTTGCCCATTTTCTTGGTAGCGGCCACAATCGCGGCGGTGGTGCTGTCAGATGTATCCAAACCGCGGATAATTTCCACCAGGCGCATCAAGGGTACTGGATTCATAAAGTGCATCCCAATAACCTTATCCGGGCGGCTTGTGGCGGCCGCAATTTTGGTCAGGCTGATCGAAGATGTATTGGATGCTAAAATCGTGTCCTCATT
>JBDLJO010000192.1:0-4986 GCA_039714275.1 Chloroflexota bacterium
ATGTAGATGATTTTCGAAGATAATTGGAATTAACTGAACTTTAGATAAACTAGCAGGATAGGAGATAAAAATGCAAAAATTACCAGCGCAGTGCTCTTATTGTGGCGGCGAGTTATTTTTAACAGAATTCACCTGTCAGGATTGCAGAACGGTTACCTCCGGGCAATTCGTGACCGGTACGTTCTCTCAACTTAATCAAGAGCAGCTTGCTTTCGTAGAGATTTTCATTCGTTATGAGGGTAAACTCTCTCGCATGGAGGGGGAACTCGGGCTTTCCTATCCCACGATTCGAAACCGGCTTCATGATGTTATCCGCGCCTTGGGTTTTGAACCGGGTAGCGATAGTTCCCCAACACTTTCGGATGATGACCGTCGCCGTATACTAGAAGAATTAGATGCCGGCAATATCTCTTACGATGATGCCATGCAAAAACTGCAGGTTGATGAATAGTTATCTCCGAGATTGGCTAAATGAGAGAGGTTATGATGACCAAGAAAAATATCCCAACAACTGAAACTCCAAACATCGTTATTATCGAGGTTGGGGGCAATTTGAATCTCAAGGGCTGGGATCAAACAGAAGTCCGTTTTTTGGCTAATAATGGGGATGGACAGATAGAAGAACTGGATCAAGAAATTCGGATTAACTGCCCTGGAAATTGTATGTTGCGTGTACCTCACAGCGCCAATATTGAAATTCAGCAAGTTGGTGGACAATTACATATCAAAGCCTTAGAGGGCAATCTTAATATTGGCAAGGTGGGAGCAAACATCGTTCTCAAAGATGTGGCTGCCGCACAAATCGAAAATATTGGCGGTCAGTTGTCTGCCAAGCGCATACGCGGCGATTTACACGTTGAAAGTATAGGGGGCAGCGCCGTTGTTCAGGATGTGGATGGGCAGTTTGCTGCCAAAGCAGTCGGTGGCAGCTTACATTTGCAGCAAGTTAGTGGAGGTATTTCTGCTCGAGTTGATGGTAATGCTGTTCTCCGTTTTTCTCCGGTTTCCTGGCAGGCTTATGATGTTGATGCAGTTGGTCGGATTCGCTGTCAATTACCCGAGGATGTCAGCGCGATGGTAAATATTGTCAGTGGTGCCCAAAAGATTGAGATAAATCGTTTCCATGAGGCAGAGGTTATCCGAGCAGGAGAACATATCCTTGCCCTTGGTGATGGCGAAGCAGCGGTCAATTTTTCTGCTGGAGGTAAAGTGACCATAGAGACGGATATCCCCAATATTGATTTTGAAAAAGATTTTAATATCGATTTTGGTGCCATCGGTGAATTTGGCACAATGGCAGAAGAAATTGCTCAAAATGTGGGCTTTCAGATTGAAGCCCAGCTTGGCATGTTAGAAGAACAGCTGGAAACGCAGTTGTCAGGGTTAGCGCTCTCTGCTAATCTGGCGGGACTTTCTGAGGAAAAAGCTCGCAGAATTGAAGAGAAAATGAAACGAGCCAGCGAACGTGCAGCGCAGCGCGCTGAACAAGCTGCTGAACGCATGAAAGCTAAACTAGAGCGCAAATTGGCTTATTCACAGCGTAAAGCTGCTCGTAAAGCGCATGGGCATAGACCTCACCATGCTCGGGTTGAAACCGAACCTGTAAGTGAGGCTGAGCGTATGTTAATTTTGAAAATGCTGGAAGAAGACAAGATCAGTGTTGAACAAGCCGACCGCTTACTTTCTTCTTTAGGAGAATAAATATTATGTCGAGCAAATCAGAGCGTCTTGAAATCCTCCACATGATTGAAAATGGTGCCATTACTGCCGAAGAAGGTGCCCGGCTTTTAGCCGCCCTTGACCATCATCCCGGGGGTGAATTATTAGAGAAAACAGATTCTTGGAATGATGACCAGGCTTTTGATGATGATGGAACTCAAGGCGCTGAAACACCGGTTGACAGTATTGACCAGGAAGAGATGCAGCGTTGGAAACGCTGGTGGTCTGTACCTTTGTGGATCGGTCTGGGCATTGTGGTTCTCTCAAGCCTTTGGACGCGGAACGCTTGGCATAGCAGTGCATTGGGGTTTTGGTTTTTTTGTTCCCTGGTCCCATTGCTGTTGGGAGTTCTGATGATGGCTTTAGCATGGAATAGCCGCACTGCACCCTGGCTGCACGTTCGGGTGAACCAGGCCCCTGGTGAAAAACCCGAGCGGATTGCGATCAGTTTTCCGATTCCGCTGCGTGTTTCGGCTTGGGGTTTAAGGCATTTTGGACACCATATACCCAATGTTGATCTTGCGGGCTTAGATCAAGCCCTCCTGGCGTTGAATGATTCAAAGATTGAAAATACCCCGCTTTCCATAGATATTCAAGACGATGAAGATGGTGAACATGTTCAGGTCTTTATTGGCTGAAAAAGGAGCTAGTTATGGCAACGACTGAAGAACGTATGAAAATTCTCAAAATGATTCAAGAGGGAAAAATATCTGCAGATGAGGGTGCTCAGTTATTAAAAGCTCTTGGAACTAGCGACAAAAAAACCCACCCAGGACCGCGCCGTAAACCACGCCCTGGGGGGGGGCGCTGGCTGCGTGTGCGCGTCAGTGACACGCGTAGTGGGAAATCCAAAGTAAATGTAAATTTGCCGTTAAGCCTGATTGATGCCGGCTTAAATATTGCTTCCCAATTCACCCCGGATGTTGAGATGGATGAATTGGCGATCGCGGTATCTGATGCTGTCGAAGATGGTTTAATAGGAAAGATCGTTGATGTGATGGACGATGAAGATGGAGAGCATATCGAAATTTTTATTGAGTGAAGATAAACGCCCGATTTTATTTTCGAGCAATTAGTGCACAAAATGAGACCCTGATCTTTTGATTAGATGGGTCTCGTTTGTTAAAAAGCGGGTCAATCACTGTTCATGAAAAAAGATAAATAGCATAGAATTAAAAAAGGCTCAGTTTTTTGAAAACTGAGCCTTTTAAATTGATTGTCCAAATATTACTTGGTGTTTTCTTCCCACGCTCCGCTTACGACTAAAACACGCTCATCATTATCTTGTTTTTCATAGATATAGTATTTCAAAGTAATAGGCATGATATCCGATAACATATTTTGCGCCGGGCAGTAGCGTACTGCAGAGAGTTCAATCGCTCGCAAAACAGCCTTCTCATTAACATCGTGACCGCTGACATGATATTCAATCACTGCGCTGGTCATGACCTTGGGATGTTGATCGGCTTGTTCGGTGTGAACCTTTACTTCGTAATCGGTCACATCTTGGCGTTTTTTATTCAAGATGGAAATAACATCCATCGCTGTGCATCCGGCCAGACTGACGGCCATTAATTCCATGGGGCGGAAACCATCGTTAGCGCCGCCTACTGCAGGATGTGCTCCGAGCGGTACTTCAAACCCTGTATCTGCTTTGCCGGTAAACGACATATCGCCTTTCCAGACTACTTTAGCATCCATGATTAATTCTCCAGAAGGGGTGTTACGTGCTTTTCTAGCATATCCAAACTGATTGCACCTGTCCATGCTAGGCGAATTGTTCCTGTTTGGTCAATAACGAAAGAACTTGGTAAGCTGCGTGCATTAAAGGCATCTAAAGATTTCATCGTGGGGTCAAGCCACATTGGGAAGGTCAGATCATAGTCTGCTATAAAACTTTGTACTTGATCAGCCGGATCTCCTGCGCTGATGCCTATTAACACGAACCCATTATTTTTCTTGCTTTGATAATAAGCCTCAAGTTCGGGCATTTCCGCCCGGCAAGGGGGACACCATGTTGCCCAATTATTGACTAAAATAACTTGACCTTTGTAATCGTCCAGCGATTCTATATTGCCGTCGATAGAGGTGAGTGCCAAATCGGGCGCATCTATCTCAACTGTCGCAGGCACAACCGAATCGAACCCGCTTGGGCCATTGTTGGTTGTATCACCGGGTGTTGGCTCAGGTTCTAACCCCGGCTTGAACATGATCGCAGCCCCAATCATTAGCAGTAATCCAGTACCAGCTAGAATCAAGGGAAAAATTTTTTTCTGTTTGTTTTTTCTTTTTCTTCTTTTTCGCATATTATATTGTAGTAGAAAGGCTGTTAATGAGAGTGAATGCGTCGTTGGTCGCTTTTTAGCTCACCTTTAATATAGGATTGAATTGCATCATCTACGCTGCCGCCTGTTAGGTAAATATCCAGTCCGGCGTCTTGCGCTTTTTGAAAGGCAGGCTGCCCCATACCACCGCATATTAAAACCTGACAGTCATCAATTACCTGAATGGCACGCCTTCCTAGGCCATGACCGTGATGTCCGTGTTCATGATCTGAGCTGTGTTCGTGTGATTGATTATGTGGTTTCTCTCGTGTTGTATCGCCCAAGATTTTACCAGCATCAACCTGGATGACTCGATAGTACGGAGCCATGCCAAAATGACCGCTGACCTTTTTCCCGTCTTGCGTTGTGACAGCAATTTTTATCATCGAAGTATTATAACCCTAACAAACGGTCAATTTTTGGACGGTCGAAACCAACAACGATCTTGTTTCCAACTAAAATTTGTGGTACGCCCTGTTGACCGCTGCGTCGAACCATGTCGCGAGCTGCAGACGGGTCTCGGGAGACATCAACATTTTTAAATCGGATACCTTGTTGACGGAAATACTGTTTGGCTGTTTTACAATAAGAACAAGAAGGTGTGCTGAACATGATTACACGCTGCTGTTTCTTTTTTTCTTTCTTTTGAGCCATTAAATCTCTCCTGCTTTTTTGTTTCATCCAGAATTTTAATCTGGTAAGCGTTTCATTTGCGTTTTTATCCTGCTAATATGCGTTCTAACTCAGCAACCATGCGGCCTTCAGGGACTGATCCAACAACGCTGCCAGATCCGTGATTAATAATTGTATTGGGCACGCCGCTGATATTGTATTTCATAGACAATTCTTGGAATTCTGTGGCCTCTACCATTTCTGCTTGGACCATATCGCTCTCCATAGCAAATTGATGTGCGAGCAGCACGGCTCGCGGACAATGCGGTCA
>JBDLJO010000193.1:0-4842 GCA_039714275.1 Chloroflexota bacterium
CCACTGTTCATACCGCTGAGCAATTGACCGGCATGCGCCAACTGATTGGCCGCTGGCGAATCTTGTTTTTCGCCCACAGCCTGGGTGATAAGACTAAAAATATCAACCATATTATCGCCGTGATCGTTGTTGTGCGTATCGGCTTGATTTAAACTCGAACGGTTAGTTTCCAACGTGGAAACCACATTTTGAAACAAGGGTAATAGATTAAGATCTGAAGACATATTCATTTCCTCCTATCCAGTGATAACCAATTTTTATTTATAAACATAGGACTAAGACAAATAACTGCACCCATGTTTTTTTATCACGAAAAGTAGAAATCAGACAACAAATTCCATCAGCGTGTTGCCATCATAAACCATGGCCGCCCACTTATCCCGGCCCAACTGCGCCCAAGTATCATCACCGTCAGTCCAGGTAGTGAGTACCTGCACTTTTTGATCGCGGACCAAACCATCAACAACTGAACTTTTGGTATTATGCTCGCTGCGCACACGTAGGCTTTTGGTAACAACAACGGCTTCACGTGGCCCTCTTGCAGATTTTCTTAAGGCCTGAGCATCTGCCTGGGACCTTTTTGCCGCCATCTCGGCTTTCTGTTGCGCTGCTGCGGTGGCTTCTGCTCGCTTTTTAGCCTGATTGGCAGCAATTTTATCTTTTGCAGATTGGAGACTATCTTTTTTATTTTCTGTCATTATAATCCTCCTAGATTATTCGGCTCGCGTTATTCTACCACACCCATAAGGGCACCCAAATGGCAATCGATCAAGCAATGGAATATAAAAAGCGGCGTTTCAGCGCCGCTTTTTATATTTTTGAATAACCGGTCAGAAAATCAACCAAAGTTGAAACTGCCGTAAAAAATCATGGTTACGGGATGACCAAAGAGAATTTAAAATAAGCGCTCTTTGTTCAACGTATGGCAAGCCTAATGTGTGATGACCGGAGCTAAAGTTTTAGCATGGGCAACCCAGCTTTGCACCGATGAAAGCGCTGGTGGGCGACGAACCAACTTCTTGGCTGCGTTAACATCAAGGAGCGCTTTGTGCAAATTATTAGCATTGCGATTGCGCAATTCTTTAACCGTATCAACACCAGCGGCTTCTAGCAAGTCGCTGTACTCTTCACCAACGCCCTTGACGCGCATCAAATCAGCTCGATTGACCCATTCCAATATTTGGGTCTCTGCAATATCTGCCTTAGCAGCTAAATCACGGCGGCCTGGTTTGCTAGCACCAACTTTCAGGAGACCTTCCGTTGTTCGGACGCCAACTTTCTTCAGCTTGCCAGCATTAACTGGACCAATACCTTCAATTTTAAGAATATTCATACTTCTCTCCTTTCCACTCTAAGGTTAACAGATTTTCAATATTGTATCACTTTTTTCAAGGGTTTTTGGATTTCACCGGAAACATAGACGCGTAATCCGGTCATTTTATCTTGAATATTGGGATAAAAACTGGTCGCCGGAAATGGCAGCAAAAGATTATGCTATACTATGAATACCTTTTTTATCAAAAATGGGCTAAAGGGGTAAATTCTTATGAAAAAAACGAATCATATTGGAGGAATCGATGATGCAATTTGATACCCCCAAAACAAGTGTTTGGTGGATTGCTGTTACCATTGGTCTACTTGGAATTTTAGGCCATTTCATCACAATCCCCATTATTTCTGTATATTCCTTCTGGTTTGTTGTGATCGGTTTTTTACTGCTCGCTTCTTCAACATTTTAATGGTAATCTACCGTGTAATTGCCAGAATTTTATACAGTTCTTGACCTGGAGCCAGCATCCCCTTAAACTATATCATCAGGATCAACCCTGGCATATGATTTGCCCTGGGCGGTGAATTGTTTATTTTTCTTGAAAAGGCACAGAAAATCCTTTAAGAAAAAAAAATATTCATCTTATCCCGGAATTTAGTAACCATAAATTTTGTTTAACTCATAGGAGAGAAAATAATGCCTGCACAAAAAACACAATATGTGAAATTTTCTGATACATTAACTGATTCCCTGGAAGATATCACCAAAATGATCAACGAGCACAAAGGCATGATCGACAGTGTCCAAGAAATTGCGTTGGAATTAACCACTGCTATCGGCACCATGAATAAGCTAACGGTGAAATATGCCGGTATCGCCAATGAGATTCTTGATGTGCTCTTACCGTTGGTCAAAAAAGTCCCCCTGATCCCCGATAATGTAGAAAATCTCCTGATTCAAATGGAAAAGTGGACTCAAAAGATCATCGATAATGAAAAAGCTACCACAAAAACTATTTCAGATATTGAAGTTGGTCTCAAAAAGGGTGATGTTACCAAGATCAAAGCCCATTCCAACGATCTCAAGAAAGTCACTCGTTCACTGACATCCATCTTGCCCAAAAAATAAACCAAATTTCCCAATAATATATACTATTAAAATCAAACAACGGCTTGGAAAATCCAAGCCGTTGTGGTTATTTGCTGTCCAGAGAGCAATTTATTCTTCAAAGTCCAAATTTTCCGCACCCGGTACCGTACCAACCAGTTTATGCGGTTTGTGAATTAGAATTGGCAAATGCTGGGGGCAAATCCAGGCATCAACATCCAGATAGCGCATGGCGATCAAGGGTACCTGATCGCTGCCGCGCTGACAGTGAACACATTGGGGTTTCGGATCATTTGACATAAGAACTCCTAAGCATGGTGAGCGGCAGCAGACAAATGCGTATCACGCCGCAAACCCAACATGACCGCTCCAAAATAAAGGAAATAAGCTAATACCTCAGTAAGTGAGGGATTGGCATTATAACCGAAGAGCGCCTTTAACATCAACCCAGGGGTAGATTTTTCATCGAGGATTGGATTGATGTCCCAAAGATGCTCAATGACGGCTGGAATCCAACCAACTTCATTCAATTCGTGGACTCCATGAGCCACCAGCCCGGCAGCAAATAGAATCAATAATACACTTGTGATCTGGAAAAAACGCTTTAGATTAAGCCTTACCGTAGTTGCAAACAGCACCCACCCCAAAAGTGCAGCACCCGCCAATCCTAATATTGCTCCAAATAATGTGTCCTGTTGGTTAGATACCGCAGCAGCAGCGGTGAGGAATAAGGCTAACTCAATACCTTCTCGCAAAACTGCCAAGAAAGCCACCATAAAGAGCGCTCTTTGCCCGCCAGATTGAGCTGCCTGCTGGACATCATCCTCCAAGGCTGTCTGTATGGTTCGAGATTGATCTCGCATCCAAAAAATCATCCAGGTCAGCAGACCGGCAGCCAAGAGCATGACGAGGCCCTCAAAAATTTCTTCGGTTCTCCCTGAAAAAGATGCACCTAAGGCATTAAGAATCAGAGCCGCCACTGCACTGAGAAAGGCTGCAGTACCGACACCAAACCAAACACTGCCAGAGAAATGAGTTTGCTTTATTTTCCGCAGTGTACCCAAGACAACCCCAATTATTAGCGCGGCTTCTAATCCTTCACGCAAAGCCAACAAAAAACTTGATATCATAATATCTACCTTTATTATTCACACCATTCAGGTCTTATTTATATATTTCGAATTCTATCATAGGAACCCCAATAAATAAACTATTATTACTATTTAATTCATAAATATTCACCAACCACCACGCTAAAGCTCACCCAGGGAGCTATTCACAGGTGTAAAACTACATTCGATTAAATCGGAAAATAAGGATCAGTACAAAGATACACTGCAAATATAAAACCCCCAATCTCGATCGCGATTCTGACAATCACCTGCCCCCGCAGGGATACCGGAACGGCACCTGGTTAATGGAGCAGGTTAATCATCCCTAAAGGTGGCATCAACTTCGCGGAAAAGATCTTGAATTCTAAAAAATGTGTCGGCAATATCAGGGTCGAAGTGAATCCCCTTCTGAGCCATGATTATCTCCACACATTGCTCATGAGAATAAGTCTGCTTATAGGGTCGCGCGGATCTAAGTGCATCGTATTCATCAGCAATGGTCATGATCCTTGCTGATAATGGAATATCATCACCGGACAAACCATCGGGGTAACCACTGCCATCCCAACTTTCATGATGAGAACGAGCAATGGCTATACCCATGTTAATGAAATTGTTGTTGGGGTATTGTGCTCGAACAAACTCCAAAGTCTCTGCGCCAAGAATGGTGTGTGATTTCATGGTTTCAAATTCTTCATCAGTGAGTTTACCGGGCTTTAAGAGAATATCATCCCGGATACCCACTTTGCCGATATCATGAAGCGGTGTAGCATGATAAATATTTTCAATAAACTGCGCGTCAATAAATCTTTTAAAACGATGATGATTTTTGAGTTCGTCCACCATGATTTTGGCATACAAACGAACCCTTTCAATGTGTTTCCCTGTCTCATCATCTCGAGATTCCGCTAATTTTGCCAATGCAAAAATGGTCGACATTTGAGATGCAGAGAGCTCTTTTATTTTTTCTTCAACCAGTTCCTCTAAATGCAGTTGAAAACTTCGCAGTTTGAGATGTGTTTCAACGCGCGCATTTACTTCATCGAACTGAAAGGGTTTGGAAATAAAATCAACCCCTCCAGCATCAAATGCTCTAACCTTTTCGGTAGTCTCTTCAACTGCACTGATAAAAAGGACTGGAATTCCCTGCAGGTCTTTATCTTTCTTCAATACATCACAAACCTCAAAACCATCCATATCAGGCATATTAATATCAAGCAGGATCAAGTCTGGGGGATCATGTTTGGCGGCCTGCAATGCTCTTCTTCCATTGGGAACCGGCCTGGCATTATATCCCCGCGCATTGAGCATTTCGGTTAACAACTTCAGGTTTGCTGGAGTGTCATCAACAAC
>JBDLJO010000194.1:0-4829 GCA_039714275.1 Chloroflexota bacterium
CAACGATGTATTTTTTCTCAGAAACTGAAGCAGACTCTGGACCAGAAAAGGGATAAATATGGCTAACGCACCTGAGATTTCGATTATCGCACCAATCTACAATGAAAAAGGCAACCTACCTCATCTTTATAAACGCGTCGCCGAGACACTTGAATCTTCTGGCAGTACCTGGGAACTTGTGCTGGTTGATGATGGCTCTACCGACGGGTCTACAGATTTGATTCGAGAAATGCATGATTATGATGCGCGTGTCCGTCCAGTGATTTTTGCTCGCAATTTTGGACATCAAATTGCAGTTACCGCAGGGATGGATTACAGCCGTGGTGATGCGGTGGTGATTATTGACGCTGATCTGCAGGACCCTCCAGAGGTGATCCTCAAATTAATTGCCCGGTGGCGTGATGGATACGAGGTGGTTTATGCTGTGCGGTCAGAGCGAAAAGGTGAGAGCCGGTTTAAGGAATTAACCGCCTCCGCATTTTATCGATTGATCAACCGAATTGCCGATGTTAATATCCCGCTCGATACCGGGGATTTTCGCCTTATGGATCGGGTGGTTGTTGATGCGATCAATCAGATGCGTGAGCGTCACCGCTATTTGCGCGGTTTGTCGGTCTGGGTTGGATTCAAGCAGACGGGTGTGAAATACAAGCGTGCGGCACGCAAAGTTGGTGAAACCAAATACCCACTAAAAAAGATGATCAAATTCGCCAGTGATGCGGTAACCAGTTTCTCGTATTTCCCCCTGCAGCTGGCGATGTATCTGGGATTTATTGCCGCGGGGTTGAGTATTTTTGCTATCCCAGTAGTTATTATTTTACGAGCTTCGGGGTCGCAGGCCTTTTATGGGCAGGCAACCGCGTTGATCGCCGTTTTATTCCTGGGGGGTGTGCAGCTTATATCCCTGGGAATATTAGGTGAGTACATTGGCCGGTTATATGATCAGGCCAAGGGGCGGCCGCTTTATATTGTGCGTGATGCCCCTGAAGATGAGTAAGCATTAAATTGTTGATAAGTATAAAAAAATATTTAGGAGTAATTAGATGATTGATTTAACAAAATTTGAAGATCGTTTAGAGCGCGGTGTACAGCGGGCACGAGAACGAAATATTATCATCCCAACCTACGCACAAATGAAAGACCCTTCTTTGATTCCTGATAAGATCAAAGAAGAGCTGCGCGAGATTGGCTTGTGGGATATTCATCCTCGCAACTTATTCCGTATCAGCTGGCATAATGAACCGGTAGCCTCGGGTGGTAATTACGGCGGGGTCAACTATCTTGAACTGCCAAAATCTCTGACCGGTGTGGATGCGCGTATCGTTGTCCTGGTCGGGAAATGGTTCCCCACGGGTGCTCATAAGGTTGGTGCGGCTTTTGGTTGTTTGGTGCCTCGTCTGGTGACCGGTCAATTTGACCCCACCACTCAAAAGGCTGTCTGGCCTTCAACGGGCAACTACTGCCGCGGCGGCGCTTACGATTCCTCCCTCCTGGCATGCGAATCAATTGCTATCCTGCCCGAAGAAATGTCTAAAGAGCGCTTCGATTGGTTAGCCGGGGTTGCTGGTGAGACGATCAAGACCCCGGGCAGCGAATCCAACGTAAAAGAGATTTTTGATAAATGCTGGGAACTGCGAGCCACCGGTGAAGATCTGATGATCTTCAATCAATTCGACGAGTACGGTAATTACCAATGGCATTACGAGGTCACCGGGAATGCGATGGAAGAAGTTCTCCAGCAGGTCATGGGTCCCAATGACCGCTATCGCGGCATGGCTTCAGCAACCGGTTCTGCCGGCACGATTGCCAGCGGCGACTACATGAAGCAGCTTTACCCTGACAGCAAAATTATCGCCAGTGAGGCGCTGCAGTGCCCGACACTGCTGGAGAATGGTTACGGCGCTCATCGTATTGAGGGTATTGGCGACAAACACGTACCCTGGATTCACAATTCGAAGAATACGGATATGATCGTGGCTATCGATGATAACGCGGTGGTCAATTTGTCCCGCCTCTTCAATGAGCCTGAAGGCCAAAAATACCTGGCCAGCCAGGGTGTGCCTGAAGCGATCGTTTCGCAGTTAGACCTCTTAGGTTTCTCCGGCATTTCTAACGTGCTCTCCGCGATCAAAGCCGCCAAATACTACGAGATGGGCGAAAATGATGTCATGATCACTGTGCTGACCGATTCGATGGAGCTTTACCAGAGCCGCCTGGGTGAAATGCACGAAGAGTATGGCACCTATTCAGAAGTCGATGCCGCGGCTGATTTCTCCCGCTGGCTGATGGGTCAAACAACGGATAACCTCGAAGAACTGCGCTACGTTGACCGCCGCCGTATCCACCAGCTAAAATACTTCACCTGGGTTGAGCAGCAGGGCAAAACCTATGATGAAATTCAAGAGCAGTGGCACGATAACGATCACTGGACCCAGTTCCAGCGTCAGGTTCCTGAAATTGATGCCCTGATTGATGAGTTCAATGCCCAAGTTGGCCTCGTCTAAGGATTAAATTTCGATCATTAAGCACCCTTGAAGATGTCTTCCAGGGTGCTTTTTTTATGTTATATTGATAGCAGGATGATTCAGCCTTCGGCGCTTATTCTGGTTGCTTATATCCCCACGCCGCGTGATCTAGAGATCGCCCGGGTGCTGGGTTGGTACCGGATTCCACTGGTGACTTCCCCCAAGGTCGTGGCTGTGGACTATATTGCTTTTTATCAACCGGCCTCTTTTGGCGCTGAGCATCAATGGATGATCGAAACTCTGGCCCCGGTGCGGGGGCATGAATTGGTGACCCGGGCTGAACTGCTGCGGGACGCACCAGACCACCCCCGGGCTGGCGAGGAATACTTCAAATTACAGCTTGGTCCGCTGGAACCAACCCCGGCGCCCATCCCGGCAGAGGGCTGGAAGCGAATCACCTTCTTTTACACGACCGGCGAATATCTGCTCAAAGCAAAGACGATTCACGACCTGGTGGTGCATGATCAAGAACGTAAAACCCTCTGGCGGGCACTGCGGGAACGCGCAGCACGTGAATCACCATCCGATCTGCCCGAGGTAGATATCTCCCCAGAAATTTTGGCGGCCTTGTTGGGAATCAAGGAAGCCTTTAAGGGCTACGGTGGAGATGATTTGGGTGAAGAAGATTCCTCAGGATGAGCGGCCGATTTAAATCAAACCTAGAGATTCAAACCAACAAGTTCTAACATGCTGGAGCAAACAATGACATCAACCATCCTGATAAAATCGGGCAACCTGATTACAGCCACAGAATCCTACAAGGCTGATATCCTGATCGAAGGGGAAAAAATAGCAGCTATCGGTCAGAATCTACCAGCGGATAATGCCGAGGTTATTGATGCCACCAACAAGTTAATTATGCCTGGGGGCATTGACCCACACGTCCATTTAGCTTTACCGATGTTTAACACGATCTCATCCGATGATCACTATACCGGGCATAAGGCGGCTGCCTTTGGCGGCACCACCACGGTGATGGATTTTATACCGCAGGATCATGAGACCCTGGCGGAATCGGTGGATGCCTGGCACGATCTGGCGGATGATAAAGTGGCTATTGATTTTGGTTTTCATATGAACATCACCCGCTTTGATGCGGCGGTTGGGCGAGAAATCCCCAGCCTGCTGGAGGCGGGAATCACCACGCTGAAGGTCTTCACCGCCTATAACGGTGTCCTGCGCACCCAGGATGATGAAATTTTGCAGGTGATGCGCATAGCCAGAGATAACGGCATGCTGACCATGCTTCACGCTGAAAATGGCGATGTGATCGACCTGCTGGTGAAGGAAGCCCTGGCTGCAGGAAAGACCTCTCCCGAATGGCACGCCAAGACCCGTCCGGCCTGGGGCGCGGTGGAGGCGGTGCTGCGGGCCTGTGCCCTGGCAGCGCAGGCTGATGCGCCGCTCTATATTGTGCATATGAACACGGCCGGGGGATTGGATCAGCTTGAGTACGCCCGTCAGCATGGTGTCAAGGTGATGGGGGAGACCTGTCCGCAGTATCTTTTCTTCACCGAGGAGAATCTAAAACAGCCTGACGGCGCGAAGTGGATTTGCTCACCGCCGATGCGCAGCGAGGGTGATAATGACGGCTTGTGGGATGGACTTACCAGAGGGCAGTTTCAGGTGATCGGGACCGATCACTGCCCGTTTTTCTACAACGGCACCCAGCCGATAACGTACGAAGGACAGGAAATTGCCATTCCCGGGAAGGAGCTGGGGGCAGATGATTTCACCAAGATCCCCAACGGCCTGCCGGGTGTTGGCGATCGCATGCCGGTGATGTGGAGCGAGGGGGTTGTAAAAGGGAATATTTCAGCAAACAACTTTGTGGCGATGATGAGCACCAACCCGGCCAAAATATTTGGTCTCTACCCGCGCAAAGGCGCGCTGTTGCCCGGGTCGGATGCCGATATCGTGATCTGGGACCCGGTCAAGAAAATAACCTACGGTGTCGATACCGCCCACCACCGCACGGACTACAACCTTTATGAAGGTTGGAAGCTGACCGGATATCCGGAAAAAGTATATCTGCGCGGAAAGTTAATTGTCGATGGCGAGGACTGGCTGGGCGCTCCGGGTATGGGGAAATTTTTGCATCGTGAACCCGATGCAGAAGTTTTATAAGGTTGCGCTGATTCTCATCAGGCGGGTGACGGGTCGCCTGTATTTTGAGAAAAGTGAACATCTTGTTTCATAATGCCCGGATTGCCACGATTGCTTGAATAATCGCGATACTCATCATTCTTTGTCAACTTGACAAGCAAACACAATATCTACCGGCAACTCTTTGTATCTTCCCGA
>JBDLJO010000195.1:0-4826 GCA_039714275.1 Chloroflexota bacterium
ATTATGGCCGAGATTGTAAAAGTAATTAATCAAAAATAAAAGCCCTGCATGCAGGGCTTTTATTTTTGATTTCAAAGCTTTTAAATTAAGGACCAGTAACTATGGGATATCCTGCGTCTTTCCAGCCATTGAGTCCACCTGCAACGCTTGTGACATTTGAAAAACCAGCCGCTAGTAGAATATCACGACCAACTTGACTGCGGTTTCCTGAACGACAAATAACTAATATTGCTTGATCTCGAGGGACTTCATGAAGGCGAACTTCAAGTTCATCGAGGGGGATAAGAGTGGTATCCGGGGCATGGTAATCTACCCATTCTTCAGGAGTCCGTACATCTAGCACATAGGCACCTTCTTGATGTTTTTGATAGGCGTCCTGAGTATTTATTTCTAGTGGTAGCGCGCCATCAGCGGATGGGGACGATCCCCCTGATAAAATTATCCAAATAATTGCTAAAACTAATACGCCAATTACAGTGAACATTATCGTGCGCTGCTGTTGTTTGTTTTTTTTAGCTCGGTTACGTTTTGTCGTCATAATTTTCTCCTTTGGTAATTTGGATGCATAGTTTTCCCAATAGTTACATTGCAAATAATTGGCATGATGATACTTGAAATCTTATAAATATTATCATAATGATACACTGCTACAGAAAAATGGGCGGTTAGGGGCTTTCGTCTTGTTCCGTTTTAACAGGTTTTTTGTTTGGAATGCGCGATTCGAGCGTATTAAGACGAGAAATATCAAAATTGGTATATTACATTGTACACGCTGCTTTGTGACAATTCACACTATGGAAAATTAATATCGGATGTTAAAGTAGCAATGTAATATATTCGCATAAGCGCATATATAGTTATACCATTAGGAAAAGAATTATGACTAAAGATAATTTTCGTGAAGAAATTGCTCATTTACATGCCAATATTTGTGGAGGATTAGCAGATCCGATTCGTATATTAATTCTTTATGCATTAGCTAATTCACCAAGTAATGTTGGTGAGCTTGCAGAAAGCTTGAGTCTTCCACAGCCAACTACATCCCGTCACCTAAAGCAGCTCCGGGAGCGAGGTTTAGTAATTGCAAAACGAGACGGACTTTTTGTTAATTACCGACTTGCAGATGCACGGATCATTGAAGCACTAGATTTATTGCGCACAATTTTAAGCGATAGTCTTGCGTACCGTGCTAACCTGATTGAAAACAAAGCATGAAATTATTTTAGGCTGGGTGATGGTTATATTTGTAATTTAAATAAATTGCAGTACTTTTTACAAAGACTTGGTAAGTCTATTTAGAGAGATGCTTGCTAAAGTAAAAACAAGGAATTGTAATGAAAAATCAAAGACGTATATGGATCATTGGGCTATTTGTTACATTGGCGATCATCATTATTCCGATTGCTGTTGTGCTTCCAAAAAATTCTCAACTAAACGACCCATGGGCTGGGTTGCCTTTGCATCTTCCTCACACTGAGCATACTGCGATCATTGAAGGACCGTTTGAAACTGGAGCGGATGTTACCCGCGTATGTATGGAGTGTCATGAAGAGGCCGCTTATCAAATCATGGAAACCAGCCATTGGACTTGGGAAAGCGACCCTGTTGAAGTACCCTGGAGAGAAGGGACATTCACTATCGGAAAGAAAAATCAAATTAACAACTTTTGTATCGGTATACAGGGAAACCAGAAAAAATGCACGACTTGCCATATTGGTTATGGATGGGAGGACGCAAATTTTGATTTCCAAGACCCTTTTAATGTAGATTGCCTGGCATGTCATGCGGATAGTAACTTATATGGCAAAGGTGACTATGGTTACCCCCTTGAGGCAGTTGACTTGCTGGCAGCAGCACAAAGCGTCAGCAACCCTACTCGCGAGAATTGTGGCGCATGTCACTTTGATGGTGGCGGTGGAAACGCGGTAAAACATGGTGAACTGAACGAACATCTTTATTACCCGGTAGACAATCTTGATGTGCATATGGGCGGTTTAGATTTTCAATGCACCGATTGTCATCTTACAGAAGACCACAAAATTACAGGACGATTAGTGGCTGATAATTATCAAATAAATTCTGATGAGCAGGTCTACTGTACGAACTGTCATGATTTAGATCTTCATGAAGATGAGAGGGTCAACGCTCATACGCGCACAGTTGCTTGTCAGACTTGCCATATCCCAGATATTGGAACTAAGGAGGCCACTAAAGTCTACTGGGACTGGTCTACTGCGGGAAGTGATGAAATTGAAGAAAACACACACACTTATTTGAAGATCAAAGGCTCGTTTGAATATGACGCAGATTTCACTCCTACCTACGCCTGGTTCAATGGTGATCTCGAATACCGCTATTTGCTTGGTGACAAAATTGACCCCAATAAGCCAACCATGATCAATTTGCCTGCCGGTGATATAAATGATCCTACGGCATTAATTTTTCCATTCAAAGTACATGTTGCTAATCAACCTTATGATGCCATTAATAATTACTTGCTTCAGCCGTTAACTGCTCGAGAGGACGGATTCTGGACAACTTTTGATTGGCCATCTGCGCTGGAAATCGGTGCTGAGATCACCGGATTAGATTACAGCGGAGAATATGGTTTTGCTGAAACCTGGATGTATTGGCCTGTAACCCACACTGTGCGTCCTGCTGAAAAAGCTCTGACTTGTGACTATTGCCACGGTAGCGATGGGCGCATGGATTGGGAAGGGCTAGGGTATTATGGGGACCCCATTGATTGGGGGGGACGTTTCCGAGAAACTAACTGATCATTATTTCAATTAATCGAGGAAAAAATGCAAGATGCATAATATACATAAACTTAATAATCGAATAATCTTCACTGCTGTCATTCTGGTTATTGTAATTTTAGGAATTGCTTGGACAAACCAGAGTGCATTTGCAAATGAGGGAGATGCTCCTGCTCCGCAAATTTCTCCTATTCACCCAGCAGTCATTTTTTTAGATGAGAACAATGAAAATGTTATCGAATCAGGCAAACCTGTTTCGACGATGAATACCTGTGGAGCTTGTCACGATACTGATTTCATTGAAAATCACAGCTATCACGCCAATATGGGATTGAATGAAATTATGACTGCTGGAAGTACCCCTAGTGAACGGAGTTGGGATATCAGCCCCGGATTCTTTGGGAAATGGAACCCTTTAACTTACCGGTATCTCTCGCCAAAAGGTGATCAGTTGATTGACTTAGGCACACCCGCTTGGGTTCAATATTATGGGGCACGCCACATTGGAGGTGGGCCGGCCGTCTATGCCCGTGATGGAGAAACATTATTAACAGATTTAAAAGTAAGCTCTGGCGATCCCGAGACACATATTCTTGATCCAGAAACAGGTAAGTTGGTATCCTGGGATTGGGATAAATCTGGTATCGTCGAAATGAATTGTTTCCTTTGTCATATACCTGATCCTGATAACGATGCACGAATTGCAGCACTGCAAGAAGGTGAATTTGGCTGGGCAAATACCGCTACTTTATTAGAAACTGGCATTGTACAATCTACAGCCAGTGGTTATTTTTGGAATGCAGATGCCTTTACCGAAGATGGTGAGGTGGAAATTGGCTATATTAACATTCAAGGCCCCGAAAATGATAATTGCGGACTCTGTCACGGTCTTGTCCATGCAGACATTGAAGATCCACTAGTTTTAGCAGGATGTAGTCCCGATCGTTGGAGCACCATCACTACTGGACAAATCATTTCTCCGCAGCGACTTTCTGAATCAGGAATGAACCTTGCGAACAAGGCAGAACTCTCTCGTCCCTGGGATGTGCATGCAGAACGCTTGCTGAGCTGTACCGACTGTCACTACTCAGTTAATAATCCAATGTACTATCAAGAAAGCAATGCGTTGAAACCGAGTCACCTGATCTTTGATCCGCGACGTGTTGACATTGGGGAATATTTGGTACGGCCCTTACACCAATTCGCTCGTGGGGATAGCGCTCAGGGTACTATAGCCCCAAACTTGGAAAACACCATGCGCCGATGTGATTCTTGTCATGATACATCGCAAACCCATGATTGGCTGCCCTATCAGGATCGTCATATGAGCGCCCTAAGCTGCGAATCTTGTCACATTCCTCGTCTTTATTCGTCAGCTAATGAACAGCACGACTGGACTGTAATCAATTTAGACGGTAGTGCCCCCACAGTGTGTCGAGGAGTTGAAGGTGGTGATGTAAGTGAAATTGGCACACTTATTACCGGATATACTCCTGTACTATTACCTCGTGATAATGCAGATGGAACTTCTAGTTTGTCTCCCCATAATTTGATCACTACCTGGTACTGGGTATATGGAAATCCAGAACGACCTGTACGCCAGATCGATCTTGAAACAGCTTACCTTTTAGATGGAGAATATCATCCCGGTATTATGCTGCGGTTTGATGCAGACGAAGATGGGAATCTCTCAAAAAATGAACTTCGTATTGACACACCTGAAAAAGAGAAGTTTGTGGTCACACGGTTATCGCTCCTTGGATTGGATAACGCACGTATAGTAGGTGAAGTACAGCCTTACACGGTTAGCCATGATGTGGCGGCACGGTCCTGGACGATAAAAGATTGTAACGCTTGTCATGGTGAAGAATCGCGTATAACTGAACCAATCCAAATCGCGAGTTATTTACCTGCCAGCAAGATGCCCGAGTTTGTAAAGGATAGCAATATCAATTTCAACGGAGATGTTTTTGTTGATGATGGTGCCCTGTACTATAAACCAGTAAGCATTGACCAGAATATCTATATACTCGGCCATGACTCAGTCGAATGGATTGACAAGCTAGG
>JBDLJO010000196.1:0-4818 GCA_039714275.1 Chloroflexota bacterium
TGATCTTCTACCAAGGCTTCTAAATCTGCATCGCTAATGATTTTCTTTTTGTCGGCTAAATCTTTAAAGCGAAGAAATGCATCATCTAATTCTGTTTTTTCTAACTCATAACCCATCTCGGTCAATCGCACACTTAATGCATGTCGTCCTGAATGCTTCCCTAAAATCAAACGAGATCGATTCAGCCCAACAGTTTCTGGACGCATAATTTCATAGGTCGATTCGTTTTTAAGCATGCCGTCTTGATGAATTCCAGCCTCGTGGGCAAAAGCATTGGCGCCTACGATCGCTTTATTTGGTTGTACAAACATACCAGTATAATTAGCAACTGTCCTGCTAACCCGCGTTAATTGAGAAGGATCAATTCCAGTATCAAGGTTAAATACTTTTCGGCGGGTATATAACGCCATTACGATTTCTTCTAAAGATGTATTTCCCGCACGCTCTCCAATACCGTTAATAGTCACTTCAGCCTGCCGTGCTCCGGATTGAATTCCAGCGAGCGCGTTGGCTGTCGCCAATCCAAGATCATCATGACAGTGAACAGATACGATTACATCTTCAATGCCATTCGTATGTGTCATAATCCCTTTTATCAATTTTCCAAATTCATCAGGTGTTGTATACCCAACAGTATCAGGTATATTGATCGTTGTTGCGCCAGCCTGAATAACTTTACCAAGAATTCGATATAAAAATTCAGGGTCGCTTCGCCCAGCATCCTCAGGCGAGAATTCAACATCATCGCAATATGATTTAGCATAAGCAACCATTTCGCAAGCTTTGTTAACAACCTCATCAGGAGACATTCGCAATTTGTATTCCATATGAATTGGTGAAGTTGCCAAAAAAGTATGAATTCTGGGATAAGCAGCGTGCTTTACTGCTTCCCATGCGGCATCAATATCTGGTTTCATTGTTCGTGCCAACCCACATATTATTGGTCTATTTCCGCTGGTTGCATTTCCAACTTCAACAGCAATTCTCTTGACTCCTTCAAGGTCATCCGGTGATGCTGCCGGGAATCCCGCTTCAATAACATCAACGCCCAATCGTGCCAATCCACGAGCTATTTCGAGTTTTTCACTCGAAGTCAGCGATGCTCCCGGTGATTGCTCACCATCTCGTAGCGTGGTATCAAATATGTGGACGTAGTTATTTTCCATATTATTCTCCAGGTTTAATCGTCACCGCTTCAATAAAAGGCATCATCGAGCGCAATTTCGCGCCAACCACTTCGATTTGATGATTTTGCTCACTGCTCCTAATTTCGTTAAACCATGGTCTCCCTGCTTTGTTTTCATCAATCCAACCCTGAGCATAATTGCCATTTTGAATTTCTTTCAATAATTTTTCCATTGATTTTCGCGATGCTTCCGTAACAATTTTAGAACCCGCGTAATAATCACCGTGCTCAGCAGTATCAGATACTGAGTACCGCATATAGTTGAGACCTCCACGGTACATTAAATCAACGATTAATTTAAGTTCATGCATGCATTCAAAATAGGCCAACTCTGGTTGATACCCAGCGTTAACAAGAGTTTCAAAACCCATTTTTACCAGGGCGCTAACGCCGCCACACAAAACGGCTTGTTCACCAAACAAATCAGTTTCAGTCTCTTCAGCAAAAGTCGTTTCGAGCAACCCAGCTCTTGTTGTTCCCAATGCATATGCATATGAAATAGCATTTGCTTTCGCATCGCCGCTGGCATCTTGATGCACAGCCATTAAAGCAGGGGTTCCCTCCCCTTCTGTATACATTTCCCGCACGCGATGTCCTGGAGCTTTTGGAGCCACCAAACTTACATCCACATACTCGGGAGGTTTAATTGTTTCGTAACGAATATTAAACCCATGCCCAAACATCAATGTCTTTCCAGGAGATAAATTTTCGGCAATTTCATTTACATAAATATTCGGCTGTATCGTATCGGGCGCTAATAGCATGATCGTATCTGCCCATGCTGCTGCTTTCTTGACAGATTTAACAATGAGTCCATCTGATTCAGCTTTTTCCCATGATTTACTTTTTTCATGTAAACCCACACAAACATCAACGCCACTATCTTTGAGATTTTGGCTATGCGCATGTCCTTGAGATCCATATCCAATTATTGCTACTTTTTTTTCTTTAATTAATTCTGGATTTGCGTCATTGTCATAATATATTGTTGCCATTTGTAGAATTCCTTTAATCAGCTTTTTAGTTCGTTTTTTAATGATATTTAGCAGGAGAATCCCCGTTTTTCCCGGGGCTGTAACGGACACCAACCATTGATCCTCTCATCATCGCAATTTGGCCGGTGCGAACCATTTCTAAAATACCTGAAGGACGCAGTAATTCCACGAGACCTTCAATTTTGTCCTCAGTACCGGTAATTTCTACAATCACTGAATCCGGTGCTACATCTATAATTTTTGCACGGAATATAGCTGCCAAACCAGCGATTTCACTGCGTTGCTCGGGAGTAGCGCTTACTTTGATTAACGCTAAATCTCGATTGACAGCTGGCTGGTTTGTAACATCTTGCACATCAATCACGTTGACTAATTTATAGAGATTAGCTTCTACTTTCCGAGCATCAACACCTTCACTGTCGAGCACAATCGTCATCCGTGAGACTTCTTCTTTCTCGGTTTGGCCAACATTTAATGACTCAATATTAAAATTACGACGTCTGAAGAGCGAAGCAACTCGATTTAGGACGCCAGGTTTGTTTTCTACTAGTGCAATTATTGTGTGTTGCATAATTATCTCTCCTTATTTTGCAAACCAAAATCATCATCACAGTGGGTGTTTTTCCCATTATTTTTGAAGGATTGGGCGCCGAATCATGTCGTCAAGATCAGCACCAGCAGCCACCATGGGATATACTGCTTCTTCAGCCTCAACCTGGAATTCTATAACTACAGGTCCGGGGGTATTGCGCGCAAATTCTATCGCTTTGGATGCCTCGTCAGGCTCCGTTACACGTCTTGCAGGGATACCATGGGCTTCAGCAATCTTTAGAAAATCTGGCCCGGTAATAGGTGTAGCTGCATAACGTTTATCGAAGAAAAATTCCTGCCATTGGCGCACCATGCCCAAAAAACCATTATTCATAATAGCAATTTTGATATTTGCGCCTTCTTGTACCGCGGTAGAAAGCTCGGCTTGCGTCATTTGAAAACTTCCATCACCATCAATCAACCATACTTCACGGTCTTTATGAGCAAACCACGCCCCAATTGCCGCCGGCAAACCAAAGCCCATTGTGCCAGCCCCCCCAGATGTAATCAGCCTGTACGGCTGCTCAAAATGATAATATTGAGCAGCCCACATTTGATGCTGGCCCACGCCGGTAGCTAAAATTGCATCTCCGCCTGTTTCTTCCCACAAAGATCGGATTGCATGAGCCGTATACAGCTTGCCATCATCGGGCCAAGACATTATGCTCCGTTTTTCGGTTTCATCCTTCCATTCAGCGATTTGTGCACGCCATTCATCGCGATCATATTCATCCAGCATTGGGATCATATCCGTGAGCACAGTTTTTAAATCTCCCATCAATGGAACATCTACATGCACATTCTTATGGATTTCAGTGGGATCTATTTCTATATGGATTTTTTTTGCACGCGGAGCATAATTTCGCAAATTCCCAGTAACGCGATCATCAAATCGCATTCCAAAAGCCAGTAATAAATCGGCGTTTTGGATGGCTTGATTACAATATGCTTCCCCATGCATCCCCATCATTCCTAAGCTAAGATCATGTGACGACGGCAGCGCACCAAGCCCGAGCAATGTCATGGCAACAGGCGTCTGTGTTTTGACGGCCATCATCTCAAGCTCATCCATTGCACCTGACATTAATACACCATTTCCTGCTAAGATCACTGGACGCTCAGACTTTTCTATAAGTTCAACAGCGCGCATCAGTTCATTTTTCGGAGCATGTTCTGGGGGGCTATATCCAGGTAGTGAAATATTTTCCGGATATTCATATTCAATTTCTTCGAGCTGAGCATTTTTGCAAATATCAATTAATACCGGGCCTGGTCGCCCGCTGCGAGCTATATGAAAAGCTTCCCTCACAACTTTGGCAACTTCATCTGCCCTTGTTATCAAATAATTGTGTTTAGTTATTGGCAAAGTAATACCGGTCACATCGGTTTCTTGAAAGGCGTCTCCTCCGATCAAATGTGCAGCAACTTGTCCAGTAATACACACAATTGGAGAAGAGTCCATGTTCGCCGTTGCAATGCCTGTAACTAAATTAGTTGCCCCAGGACCCGATGTGGCAATTGCAACACCCACTTTACCAGATGCTCGTGCATATCCATCTGCAGCATGGGCGGCGCCTTGCTCGTGTCGTGTTAAAACATGGTGCACAGGATATTTCAACATGGCATCATGTACAGGCATGATTGCGCCACCTGGATAACCAAATATGGTGTCGACGCCTTCTCGCACCAGACATTCCATCATTATTTCTGCACCAGTTTTTTTCATTTTCTCCTCCAAGAGATCATGATTAATTTCTCATTGACAAAAATCAAACAATTTCTTTATAGCAATACAGCACCTTGATCAGCGCTTGCAACCATCCGGGAGTAGCGTCGAAGCCATGAACTATTCGTACTAGGAATAAAATCAGGAATCGAAGACAATCGATTTAGTATTTCTTCTTCACTCAATTGCACCGTTAACGTGCGTAGTTCCAGATCTAGCTCAATAATGTCTCCATTTTTTAAGGCGGCAATTGGACCTCCAGCCGCCGCTTCTGGGCTAACATGACCTATGCATGCGCCGCGAGTCCCTCCAGAAAATCG
>JBDLJO010000197.1:0-4812 GCA_039714275.1 Chloroflexota bacterium
GGATTAATCAAAAAAACGCAGAACAGCAGGCGTGATATCGCTTAAATCAAGCAGGTTTTTAGCAAAACGTACGCGCAGTTTGGGCGCTCCAATCAATAATGCCGGTACAGGATTGCGAGTATGCCTGCGTGTACTCATATCCTCCAGATTGCCATGATCGGATGTGATCAAGATCAGCCCCCGGTCATGATCCCAGGCTGATACGAGAGCACCAAGGACCTGATCGAATTTTTTTAGCCATTTAGCTGCTTCATCATGTTCTCGGCGGTGCCCCAGCAGGTCGCTGATCCAAAATTCGAAGAGAGAAAAAACATTGCCTTTTGCTAATTCTGCTAACCGTTCTCCAGATTCAGCTAAGGAAAGGATAGGGGTCTCTGTATATTCAAGATGTTCAATCCAACCCTGACCGGTAAAATCGGCTGATATGGCATTTCCTGCCATGAGATCATCAGCAGTTTTGAGCTTGATATTTGCTTCGCGAGCGGCCATTGCGATTGCACCTGGCAGCCGGCGCCTGGAATCAAGAGCATCAAAGTACTGGCTTGGAAAGGCATTCAACAGCGCGCTTTGATGGCCTTGTTCACTTAATAATTTGAATAAATTTCCATTTTGGAGAATTTCCCTGATTTCAAGATTTGGTTTGGGGCCATAATGGTGCCCAAGGATTTTGGGGATATTGATGCCAGTTAGCAGTGTCGCTTGTCCACTTGCCGATTGCGGTCGGCCTTCAATTCCCAGGCAAGCATCCAGTGAAAATAAGGTTGCTGCTTCCGTTTTAATGATTTCATCAGCCGCCAACCCGGCCATGCGCCTACCGCCAAGTAATGCCTCCAGGTGTGGCATGGTCGTAGCCGCAAACGGATTATTGGCAACATCGTCAACCCCTAGACCAACGCCGTCTAGGAAAAGGAAGAGCAATTTCAGGTTTTTTGATTTTGAAAGGTTAGCCATGCGGAAGGACGGGTTTCTCTCTCTAAACCATCTTCACGAGAGTGTATGTGAAAATAGTCGCTAATTCGTGTTAGGTCTGCTTCTATTGCGCCCGGTCCCGGACTCTTATCTGTAGAACGGAAGAATACATAAAGTAAATAATACCCACCAGGGGCAAGGTAGCGAATTAGATTCTTGATATAAGAATCTTTCTCACCTTCTCCTAAATTATGATAGCAGCCCATGTCAAGAATTAAATCAAACCTGCCAACGACCTTGTTAAGCTTAGTTACATCATCCACAAAAAAATGTGCGTTATAGGCGCTGTCTTTGATTCTGCGTTTTGCAGCCCGGATGGCTTTAGGGGCATAATCCACCCCCACGGTCTCCCAACCACGTTCGGCAAGGTAGATCATATTGGTGCCAGTGCCACAACCTAAATCGAGGGCTCTACCAGGTGGATGCTGATTGGCAAATGCTTTGACCTCGGGGGGCGTGACGCGCGTATCCCAGGGAGGTTTCCGTAAATACCAAAAATTGAAAGCCAGGCGTTGGTTTAGTTTCCTGATCATAGTGTGCCGGTTAGTGTACCACGGACTCAACAGCTGATGAATTTAATAATATTGATCAAGAAACAATACCCGAATTTTGTGTTTTAGCCTATAATTGTGAGGTTTGATTTTTATTGACGATATCAGTATTAATTGTTGCAAAAACCTATAACTTGAGGAAGGTCAGGACCCATGAAAGAGTATTTGACTGAGAAAATTCGCAATATCGCTCTTGTTTCTCACAGCAGCGCTGGTAAAACCATGTTGGCAGAGGCGTTCTTGCACACGACTGGTGCATTGACGCGTTTGGGAAGCATTCAAGATGGCAGTACAACATCAGATTATGATGATGAAGAAATTCGACGTGGCATTTCCTTATCCACATCTGTAATTCCGGTAGAATTTGATGACCATAAACTTAATTTTCTTGACACACCAGGTTACTCGGATTTTGTTGGCGAGGTGATCTCTGCATTGCGGGTTGCAGATGCTTCGGTGGTTGTTGTTGATTCCGTAGCTGGTGCTGAAGTAGGTACGGAAATTGGTTGGTCTTATAGTGACGAGTTTTATTTGCCCCGTTTTGTTGTGATAAATAAAATGGATCGTGATAATGCAAATTTTGAGAAGGCTCTTGGTACAGTTGAAGAAATAACGGATGCACGATTATTGCCGCTTCAATTACCTTGGGGCGAGAAGGAAGATTTCAAAGGCGTACTTGATCTGCTTACGATGAAGGCTTATGTCGGTGTAGGCAAAGACGCTGAGGATATCCCAGCTGAATTTAGTGATGCGGTTGAAGAGGGGCGCATGACTCTGATCGAAGCGGCGGCTGAAGGCGATGATGAACTGCTGATGAAATATCTTGACGGGGAAGAACTTTCTGTGGATGAAGTGGTGTCTGGTTTACGCAGTGCTGTTTGTGCAGGTGAAGTTGTACCTGTCTTTGTAACCTCTGCCACCGCTGAAATTGGTCTCTATCCTTTGATGCGTGCGATGTTGAAGTTATTACCTTCACCTGCTGAGCGACCTGCAGCAGAGGCGGAAAGCGAAGGAGATGTTGTAGAGTTAACAGCTTCCGACAGCGGAAAGTTGGCGGCCTATGTTTGGAAAACCACCGCTGATCCTTATGTTGGAAAAATCACTTACTTCAGAGTTTACTCAGGAAAAATTGAATCCGATAGTCGGGTATGGAATCAATCTGCCGGTGAAGAGGAGCGCTTTGGAAGTGTATCCATTATGTGTGGTAAAGAACAATTTCCGGTGAAGGTCATTCACGCTGGTGATATTGGCATTGTTCCAAAGTTGAATGAAACATCGACATCACATTCCTTTTGTGAAAAGGCAACCCCATTGACATTACCGGTGCCCAATTATCCAAATGCGCTTTTCCGTGTAGCGGTCAATCCTGAAACACAGGCTGACTCGGCAAAAGTAAGTCCAACCCTAACTCGTCTCTGCGAGGAAGATATGACCCTTTCTTGGTATCAAGAAAAGAGCACACGCCAGACGATTTTGCGGGGCATGGGCGGCCAACACATTGATGTTGCAGTTCGAAAAGCTAAAAATAAACTTCAAACAAATCTTGAAATGGAAGAACCTAAGGTGCCTTACCAGGAGACGATTCGCAAGAAAGCCTCGGCACAGTATCGCCATAAAAAACAAAGCGGCGGTTCAGGGCAATTTGGTGAAGTACATTTGCGAGTAGAACCATTGCCCAATGAGGATTTTGAATTTGTCAACGAAGTTTTTGGCGGCTCGGTTTCGCAGAACTATATGCCGGCTATTGAAAAAGGTGTTCGCAATGTGATGGCCGATGGTGTTATTGCTGGTTATCCGGTTCATAATGTTAAGGTTGCGGTATTTGACGGTAAGGAACACCCGGTTGATTCTAAGCCGATGGCCTTTGAAGTTGCTGCCCGTGAGTGTTTCAAAATTGCCATGATGCAGGCAGCGCCAGTGCTCCTGGAGCCGATCATGACGATCAAGGTTACTGTGCCTGAAGCAAGCATGGGAGATATTATGGGAGACCTGAACACTCGCCGGGCGCGTGTCCAGGGCATGGATACACAAAAAGGGCGCTCTATAGTAACTGCTACTGTGCCTTTCGCTGAGGTGCAGCGCTATACAACAGATCTACGTTCGATGACAGGTGGACGCGGCGTTTTCTCCATGGATTTTGATCGCTATGACGTTGTACCTGCCCACCTGACGAATGATATTATTGAAGCAGCTAAAAAAGAAGAAGAAGAAAATTAATTCGTACTAAACATAACAAAAGGGAGAGTCAACAGAAACTCTCCCTTTTTTGTTTTAATGTCTTGGAAAAAATTTTCCGCATCAGGGGGCATTGATAATAATTTCGTTAAGCATTAAATGTTGAAGGCAGTTTTTTGGGCAACCCTAATTGGACATGACTTGAACGATTTCAAGTTGATGTAAAGCAATTTTTAATTACGCTGAGATTTGAAAATCAAAGGAATTTGGAAGATATTAGCCCTCATCTAGTGAGGTCTATATGTTTTTTCAATTTTTCCCTGGAGTGTTGAACAATTAGTTATCTGTGAAAGATGCTGCTGAATGCCGTGGTTATAGCTTGCAGTATATATGCCGCCTAATTCGGGCGGGTAAGCTGGCGGGTCTTAAGCTGTGGCAGGTTTGGTTGATCCAAATGGTATCATTTGAGGAATATTTAGCCGAAGCTCGAACTTCAAAAGACTTGCGATTTGGCCCCAATTGATACTCAACCTTACTCCCCATCAAAGTACTCAACTGAAAACTTCAACTCAGTAAAGACCGCCTTTAGTCGCAGCAAATACGGGAACCTTGAGATACCACTCACTTTCCCATAAATCGCGACCTCAAGATTGTATGTCGCATTGAGATCATTAGAATATTCCTCTGAATCCTGTGTCCTCAGAGCCAAATATTCAGATTTTACGTTCGCTTGCATCAAATCAATCATTTTCCTCTCCCCTCTCTTGATCGTATTCCATCCCTCCTTGGGATTTGGGATCTTCTTATCAGCCCACCGCATCCTGACTGGAAAATCCAGCGTTACCTTTTCCTTGCCATTATCGATTGACCTCAACTCCGCAAAGCATTCCGTGATGTCATCAGATTCAAAGTTGTCGATCAAAAGATTTAACTTGTAATACTTCTTGTCTACCTGCTGGGTTTTATGATTAATCTTGATGTTTAAAACCTCATCCGCAGTCCGGCTTTCCAACTCATTGGTCTTCTCCAATAATTCCTTATATATCTTGCCCGGCTGAATTATTAGCTGTACCAGGAAAGACAGCATCGGGATCACTAAGAAAAACCAGATCAACGA
>JBDLJO010000198.1:0-4757 GCA_039714275.1 Chloroflexota bacterium
AATTCATACAAACGTCTGGTGCCCGGATATGAGGCCCCGGTCTATGTAGGATGGGCTCAAATGAATCGTTCGGCATTGGTGCGTATCCCGCGCTATACACCGGGGCGGGACAAAGCTATTCGTGCTGAAGTCCGTTTCCCTGATCCCTCGGCAAATCCATATTTAGCTATTGCTGTAATGTTAGAAGCTGGGTTGGATGGTGTTGATCGAAAATTAACTTGCCCTGAGCCTTTAAACAATATTGATATTTATCATCTTACTCGAGAAGAACGGGCCGCCATGAATATTGAAGAATTGCCCGCTTCTCTTGCTGAAGCGCTGCACGCTCTTGAAGGAGATGCGGTTGTTCAGTCAGGGTTAGGTGCTGATATGTATGAAACATTTATTAGAGCCAAATGGGCAGAGGTTGAAGAATACCGCATCAAAGTTACGGATTGGGAAGTAGAGCGCTATTTAGAGACTGCGTAGCTAATAAATCGCCGAAAAAAGAACACCGAATTTATTGGAAATTCGGTGTTTTCAATTATTTGATTTCTTGTTCGTCGGGAGTTAAATAGATCATCGGGAGACTTAATAAAGTCATAGCGTATTTTACAAACAGGTTGATCAGGAATATTTCCCAGACCACTTCCCAGGGTAATAGCCAGCCAAATGCACCGATGGCAAAGATAGCGTTATCAATGGGTACACTCACGCTGTTGCTTACTAACACCCTTGCCCATTGGTACCGCTTGGTGATCTTTGTGACGAACCAATGATAGACTTCGGTGTCGGTAAATTCACTAATCAGTTCAGCCGCAATTGATGCGATAACAATGCGCCAGACAGGGGCTAAGATAACGCTGAATTCAGTCCCTAACCCCCAATTGGTATCACTAGGTACACTGGCAGCCCACATTAAATATCCGGCCATAAACAGATTTATCGCACCTGCAGAAAGTATTAAGATTTGCGTACTGCGTTTTCCCAGTGTTTTATGTACTAAATCCCGCAAAGTAAATGTTATTGGGTAGATAAACGTGCCCATGTCCACAGCCAGGCCAGCCACTACGCCAATTTTTAGACTAGCGATATCAGATAGCATTTGAGCTGCGATATAAGCCGCTACGGTGATGATTGCTAAACGTGAAAAAACTTGAGTCTTGTCTTGCATGTAACATTCCTATGTGTATAAAGAAAAACATTCTACCATTGCTTAAGTGGATGCAGATGAAATTTGATGGGTAGAAAACTACATGGGCGAATTGTGTAATATGCTTATTTTTGCATGGAATCGAAAATACGACAAAACGAACACAACTCTGGAGCTGATGTCGGCTGCCCGCAGGACTTACAGATATTTAGCTCAGCTGGTTTTTGTTTTGATGGAGTGAATATACCAGTTTCCTTGGCATTTAAAAAAGTGAGATAGAACTGAAGTTTGGCCCCCGGCTGTTCATATTCCAATTGATTGAGTAATTGTTTGTGGAAAAGGCTTTTTGCTCCCGCCGAAAATGGACACTCTTCATAGATATAACTTATGCCTCGCAGTAGGGCATAAGCGGCCATTTCACGCTCATAGAAGCGGAAAAGTGGTTTAACCTTACGCGCCAATCCTGACTCAGATGCTGCCAATACGGGATTTTGTCGTCGTAAATATTGGGCTTGCCAGTGTAAAGTATTGCCAAAAAGGGTCGCAGCTTCATCGTCTAAATTATGGCCCGTGGCTAAAACATCGTAATTTTGCTCTCTAGCGATGCGGTTCATCGTATGCCGCTTGGTTATTCCGCAGATAGAACACGGCTTGTCTTTGCCGCGTTGGATTTTTTTTGCTATTTGTGGGATCGAGATCCCATGTTCTTCCTCAATATCAACGGTGATCAAGTTTAGATTGTGCTCTTTGGCAAATCGTTGACAATAATATAGTGATTCGATAGCATAGTTAACATCTCCGTCAATTCCAAGGCCAATATATAGACCATCAGCTTTGTAGCCAAGAAGCGAAAGAATGTCCCACAAGGCTAATGAATCTTTGCCGCCTGATACGGCAACGAGGATTTTATCTGAGGTTGAGAACATGCTGTATTTGTCAATGAAGCGCTGTGTTTGTTCAGGAATCCAAGCCAAGAAATGCATTTTACATAAACCAATATTATGCTGGCGCATATTGATGACCGCTTTATCTTTGCATTTGCCGCACTTCATATGTTCTTATCCTCCAGAAATAACAGCGATCAATTGGATAACGTCATTGGGTTTAATGATTTCATCATCGGTGATTAATACACCATTACAAGTGGCAAGGACGGATTGTGATGGAATCTCAAGCTTTTGTAATGCTGAGCGCAAATCCATGCCTGCGCGTATTTCAAATACTTCTTTGCGTAAAATAATCTTTGCTGAAAATGGTTTTTTCTTCATGAATTATCGAGTTAATATTTATGGCAATGGTTTTGCGAAAATGCCCAAATGATTTCCAACAACACGCTCGCGCCCGGGTATACCATTGTTAACTGGGGAATTGAGAATATTAGCGTTACCAAACAAACCTTCGACAACAAGGGTGGATGAGCCGCCTCCATCCATATTCATTGCTGTATAACTACCATGAAAAATGAGAACTTCTGCGAGGGTAGATAACGAAATACCTTCAGAATAACCTGGCTGACGCCCATCAACAACAACTAGAATCAGGTGACGATTAGCTCGATCTAATGCTACTGCGGTTCGAGGAGATGGAGATGTACCAAGGTTTCTGAGTGCCTTCCCATTTTTTACCAACATGAGATTGCCGGATATCACATTATAGCTGCCACCAATTGGGGTGTTGAAACGTGCCTGATTTGTGCGGGAAAAATAAAGGGATGGTTCTTTGTCCGTGTCGTGGGAGTAAACCGTTCCTTCGGAGGCAGCAAATCCGATCACATCAACGGGATCTCCTCTGTGCGGGTAATAATCAAAAAAGGTGTTCGAATGCCAGGGGGTAAAGCCATCGCCATTTATCGCGACCTGTAAGTCAAAATCGTTTAAAAAATCTGAAGTTGTGCGCCCTTTAAGGGGCAGGTCGACCTTCGGGTTCCCTGGTGTGACTAATATACGAATGCCAGGTTCTTGCAGGTCGATTTTAATCACATGAATAAGAGCTAGGTGGGGCGAGGTGTAAACATCCCGGGTATAAGTGATTCCCTGAAAGATTTCCTCTTCTATAGGTGAGGGCTGAGCTCGACGAAAAAACAGGAAAAATCCCGCGCATACCAAACTGGCGGCGATTATTATCCCAAGTAGGCAAGATTTTCGAACTGACTTTTTCTTCATTGTTTTTTCTAAAAGGATGGGTAGTTGCGTCGAAGATGTTGTAGATGAGATTTTTGGAGGTGGCTTTAGCTAACTATACTTATAAATAACATTAATGCCAATGCGCAAATAAAAGGCATAAAAATGCGGAACTGGCGGTTTGAAAAAATAAATTTCTTTAGCATATTAACTAAATCCGCCAAAAACTGCGCATAGCCACCCGCCAGGCGATCTAATGGGTAGATTTCTTAGCATGTAGGATCGACGATTAACAAGTTACTCGGTGGGTTGGTTTTCTAGCTCAAGCATGGCGTTGAATGCCGCAATACCAACCTCGATAACATCGAGATCAGGTTCGTTGGTAGTAAGGCGCTGCAAAGCCAAATTGGGTTTTATTATCCAACGAACAAAAGGCGAATTGAGGTGATTAGCTGTCCAGCGAAGATACTCATAAGCTATACCTGAAATTACTGGCAGCAATAATATACGGCTAACTAAGCGCCAAAAGAGACTCATAGGTCCCATCATGGTAAACAATAAAATTGATATGATTACCACATTTAGTAGAAAAGCTGTACCGCAGCGTGGATGTTCAATTGGATATTGTGAAACAGTCTCTGGAATTAATTCGGCATTTGCCTCAAAGGCATTGATGGTCTTGTGTTCAGCACCATGATACGCATAGACTCGCTTCACGTCTGGCATAAGGCCAATTGCCCAAACATAACCAATCAGCAAAATGAGACGTACAAAGCCTTCTGTTAGATTACCCCACCAAGCATTTAGGGAAAAATAATTCTCCATCCATTGACCAACCGTAGCTGGAGCCATGAAGAAAAGCCCGATACCAAAAGCTAGGGATAAACCTATTGTAAGGTAAAGAGCTGGTCCTTCGAGATCTTCATCATCGCCGGTTTGTAAATTTGCGGAAAGGGTTAAGGCGCGCATTCCTAAGCCTAGAGCATCCCACAGCAATACAAGTCCACGCAAAAAAGGTATTTTGGCAATTCTGCTTTTATATATACCTTTTAAATTTTCTGTATGAATCACAATCTCGTTTTCTGGGGATCGCATGGCAATAGCAACGGCTTTTGAGCCGCGCATCATAACGCCTTCAATGACAGCTTGCCCTCCGTAAGTAGGTAGTTTTTCGCTGCTCATGATACTAAATTAAAGAAGAAATGAATTAGTGCGTCCATACCCTTGTACCATGTGGGCAGGTGTAATTTTTCGTTAGGACCATGCATATTGTCCTCGGGGAGAGCGAAGCCTACGTTTACCGAATCAACGCCCAACAATTCTTGGAAATCTCCCACTACTGGGACACTGCCGCCTTCGCGCTTGAAGAGTGGTCGCGTACCCCAAACATCTTCTGCGGCACGCAAATAAGCTTGTACCCAGGGTGAATTTCGGTCGCTGATGGAAGCTGGTGACCCTGATCGCAGGTCTAATTCCCATCGCACGGTTTTTGGAGCATTTATTTC
>JBDLJO010000199.1:0-4741 GCA_039714275.1 Chloroflexota bacterium
AGTCGTCCATTTTGATGACCCCAAAACACACGCGCATATGAGTGAGAAATGCAAGCATTAGTGTTGGAACTGTATGGTGCGCAACTTCGGGTCTCAAGATGAAAAACTAAAAAATAGCGTCCAAATTTCGAAGGCGCGGCAAGCGGGATTGCCTTAACCGATTGCACTGATTTTTTCAGAGAGTAAACCTAAAATTGTTGGCTTTCGAACGTAACAAACCGCGTGAAAAAATTCGCATCCTACCTCGAGTTATTCTCATTTGAAGTTACCGCGGAACGTTGAAACACCCTGTACATATGGCTCGCAATACAATACATATGTACATATGGCGCGCGCGTATGTACAATTGGCGCGCACGACGCGTGCGCTGCAACGAGGCCGTTTAGCGCTCAATTGTGTACATACGCGTATGTACAGGGTGTTTCACCGTTCCGCGGTAACTTCAAATGAGAATAACTCGAGGTAGGATGCGAATTTTTTCACGCGGTTTGTTACGTTCGAAAGCCAACAATTTAAGGTTTACTCTCTGAAAAAATCAGTGCAATCGGTTAAGGCAACTGCTCGATATGGCCACCACCAGTTTCTATGCATTTTTGCAACCTATTCTTGAATTCTACAAGGGAACGATCGACAATCTGTTGCTCAATCGCCGCGCAAGCCATTTAGCCATTTCTCTCACTGAAAAGTCGTCCATTTTGATGACCCCAAAACACACGCGCATATGAGTGAGAAATGCAAGCATTAGTGTTGGAACTGTATGGTGCGCAACTTCGGGTCTCAAGATGAAAAACTAAAAAATAGCGTCCAAATTTCGAAGGCGCGGCAAGCGGGATTGCCTTAACCGATTGCACTGATTTTTTCAGAGAGTAAACCTAAAATTGTTGGCTTTCGAACGTAACAAACCGCGTGAAAAAGTTCGCATCCTACCTCGAGTTATTCTCATTTGAAGTTAGCGCGGAACGGTGAAACACCCTGTACATATGGCGCGCAATACAATACATATGTACATATGGCGCGCGCGTATGTACAATTGGCGCGCACGACGCGTGCGCTGCAACGAGGCGCGTTCTCTAAGAGAGCTCCCTTTGGGCTTCAGTCCACCCACGTGTTTGTTTCTGTTGCTCGCAAACTGCCGTGTGTGTATGTGTGTGTGTTTTAATTTGAAGTGAGAAAAGCAAAAAAGCGCGTGTGCTTATTGTACGCGCATCGGCAGCTGCGCAGCAGACGCCTAAACCTCGCATCTGCGCGTGTGGCACGATCGGTCTCGCTCGGCGCGCATCAACGACGTCCTTTCAAAACCTGTTGCAGGTGATGGAGAAAAAGATGCCCAGTGTCGAAACGCCATTGCGGACTTGGCGCGTTGCCATAGGCAGCCAAACGTGCAGCGACGAACCGAGACGGCGCCCGGGCGCTTCTGGTTGACAGACTTTTCCCTCACCATTCATCACACTCGCCCTTTCGAGTCCTCCAACCCTTTTTACGACAGTTACGGGCTGTGTAGAATGTTTGCGCTCTGCCCCCCAAGCGTTCTTTGTGTCACAGCAGCCTCTGACGATCGAACAGAATCATAAACCTTGCACAAACCGGTTCAGTTCACATCAACAAGGCGCTTGCAGTACCTCCGGCCACGCGCTGTGGAGGTTCAGGCCCCAGAAGTTGCGATCGAGCGTTGTCGAGCGGGAAAAAGTTCGGCAATTCCGTAGTTGAAAGCAGGCGGTCAAGAAATAGCCATCGCATACAAGAGCTAAATGTTGTCTACAACTTCTCCAAAAATTACCGAAATCGGTTAATCCTGGTTTGAGTTATGGGGCATCAAAAATTGCCGGTGGGGGTCCGAAAACCGGAAATTTTGAATTTGAGTGAGGGTGCGCATTTTTCTCAAGCTCATAACTCAAGCCACACTTAACCGATTTCGGTAATTTTTGGATATGTTGTAGATAACGCATGACCCATGTATACGATGACTACGTCACAGCCGCCTCTTTTCTACGTTTCTCCCTGTCGATCCCAACTTCTGGGGCTGTGACTCCACAAAGCGTGGGTGGAGGATAAGGACTCTGGAGTATCGACCAAAACTGTTTCACCAGCTCTATGTCGTGTCCAAATTTCATCAAAATCCGTCCACTCTACCGAGAGTTATGAGTCACCCAAGTTTGGTCCAATGAACAACTGACAAAGATTTGCTGACAGCTGGAGCTTAGGTGTGTGAATGTGAATTAAGCATGGTAGAGTCTACTGCGGCAACAAATTTTTACCTGGGGCTTTGCCCTAAAGTGTGCCAATACATGCGTGCGTGGTCGATTAGAGCGCCACGCTTCGAGCCATTCTACAATCGGGTAGGATGATTGAAAGAGCTTAGGTGATAGCGTTGTGATTTCTAGTCAAAATTTGCGAACAACACTACCTACGTCCAATCCGTGTCTTCAGCTTTGTGCGCAAACGAGTCTGTGTGTATGTGTGTGTGTCACAAAGTCACTCAGTCAGTCAGACGGGGCCTAGCGAAAGTTCCTTCCATCCAGTTGCGCCATTTCGTCATGTAATGCACCACCGAACTGCCGTGTCATGACACTAACTACACTAAAGAAACTGCTTCACCCAATGTTTGCATCAGGCAATGGCAACGGAGGCATCCGTCGACAGGCCACTGTTTGCGTCAGCCAACGGCAACCGGCAGGCCAGGCCGGCAGGCGGCGCTAGGCGGCGACAGACATATACGTGCAATGTGAACAAATCTTTGTGAACAAATCTGTCTGTCCGTCAGTCAGACGGTACCACGTTAAAAGTTCACGTCCAATTCGCCGAAACTGCATGTGGCTGTTCCAAATCGCGCAAACTACCTATACAGCTCCTTTGTTAGTCGAGACGCGCGCGCACGCACGCGCGCACGCACGCAAGGGGGAGAGGAGGGAAATCTAACAGCCGCACGGCCGAGACCTCCCCCCCAACCGTCTCATCTTCGGTGGCCCAAACGACACTCACGGGCGCGCGCAGAAAGCAGGGGGCGCCGTATACTCAAGTCCAGTTCCTCACGCAAAGCGCATGCGGGTCTGGCCTGACGCGGGCGTGCGAGGGCCTCACTACACGCTTGCAACAGGGGGTTACCCACGATCCTATGGAACGTGCTACAGGCGAAAGCGCCTGGACTCTTGAATTTTGTCGTCGAGGATCAGCTATTTCAAAATCCTCATTTTCACTTGACAGGCTTCGGGGCCAGTTGTGCATGTCAGCGTTGACTGTACAGTGGAGGCCACGCTGGAGAAAACGAAAGTCCTGCCCGATCGAGAGAACTCCTGCCCGATCGATAGGACCGGTGACATTGCGTGCAAGCTCGTAGCGGCCGGCGCCGGCGGCCGGCGCCGCGTACGTAACACATTTCAGGTAAAAGTTCCCTAATGGGAAGGAAAAGCCCATATGTTTCATGAGCGTGCATGCAAAAGCAAGTGTACAAGAAATGCAGGAAATGAAAAAGCTGCATAAAAAAGCCACTGTACAAGTAGCATGAAACAAGCTAGCATATTCTGCAGTTATGACAGCTGACCTGCTAGTTTCAAAACCGCACAGTGTAGTGTAGCAGAAAGGTGCATTGCACTCGTCACTGAAACAAAGTCTGCATCTTGCATCACATCATGCTCAAAGCATGAGCGTAATGAACTGAGCTTTTGAGTGTAGACTATAGAGTGCGTCATGTGAGTGACGCAATTACGTACCCATTGGCAATTGTTGGCCAATCATTTTTGTGCTATCGCTGATTGTGCAAACTGATCTAATAAGACGTGAGTTAGGCCACCTTTATTCACTGCCGAAAAATGTTAGCTTGTTTCATGCTACTTGTCCATTGGCTTTTTTATGCAGCTTTTTCATTTCCTGCATTTATTGTACACTTGCTTTTGCATGCACGCCCATGAAACATATGGGCTTTTCCTTCCCATTAGGGAACTTTTACCTGAAATCCCCATTCTTGGGAAAGTTACGTCATACATGCCCACCCATCACAGTGTTACACGTACGCGCGCGCACGTGGGAACGCCCCCTATTGCGTAGGCAGTATCAAACGCACTGCAGACGATCGGGACGCGTCCGGGACGGTCGCTAAACTTTTGTACAGGGCGTCCGGGACGGCTCCGGACACATCCAGAAGCATCCCGCCACCGTTACTTATGAGCGGGGGTGTATGTATGACACAGCGCAATGTTACACGTACGTACGTATGTAATCGCAGCGTCGTTTACTGTCCCGTGGCAGACATGACATAAACGTTACAGCCGTGCCAAGTAAGTTACGGCTGACCCTGTCAGTATGTGTGTCTGTCCGTGTATATGTCCCACCCCTGGATCTCACGAACGGGTGGACAGATTTGGACGAAATTTTACAGGCGTGTACCTCGGGCGCCGGAGCCGATGCGTCCGTTGAAAAATCGGACATTGATTTCAAAATTTTTTGAAATATTAAATTTTTAAAAAAAATTTTAAAATATTGCAATTGCAAAAAATTTTTACGGGAAAGTGTTCGGCGGTGTCGGGGCACTTCGGGAATGAGTTTGGAAATTTTTTAAATTCAATAGTTCGTGAAAAATTTGGATTTTCGTAAAAGCCGAAAAAATCGAAAAATCCGTACGGCTCTGTGCGGCATTCTGTACGCACGGAAAAAGTTGAAACCTATAGAGTCGAATACGCCGAAAAAGATAGCGGGGAAATTTTTTTGAAATTTTGACATTTTTTGCAAATTAAAAAGTTTTTAGTGT
>JBDLJO010000200.1:0-4712 GCA_039714275.1 Chloroflexota bacterium
CCGCAACTACTCCGGACCGGTTCTGATTGCCGCAGGTGCGATTTCGATGCTGCTTGGTTTTGTAGGTAAACTCGAAGCACTGGTTGGCACCGTGCCGGTCGCCGTCAGCGGCGGTCTGGCTATTTACCTCTTCGGTGTTATTGGTATGCAGGGTGTTGCGCTGATGGTTGAAAATAAGGTCAACCTCTTTGACCCCCGCACCCTGGCTGTGGGCGCCATTATCATGATCATTGGTATTGGCGGCAATATTGGTTATCCTGGTGGATTCCTGCCCGTTCCTATTCTCACGGGTGTGTTCCCCAATGGTTTGCCAGCGATTGCAACCGCTGCTGTGGTGGGTATTTTAGTTAATGCCGTCTTCCTGATTTTCCCTGTGGGAGATGAAGCCTAGTATCGGTTAGAATCAAATCAAAAAAAGGTCCGAGGATTTCCACACTCGGGCCTTTTTTATTTGGATTTGTTGGTGTTCTGTTTCCGGGGATTGACTTTTATTATAAGCTCTGGCTTATTACTGCCCTCCCCAGATGAGGAATTTATCAAGCACACATAAATTTTCCTGGGCACCGTTCCAGGGGCAGATTTGGTAATTAACCTGGGTGCCATCGGGGGCATTAATAGGGTCGAGTATTAGAGAGGTAGTACCATCTTTGGCATCCGTGGGGGGGAAGGTGTATACAAAAAGCTGGGTGCCCCCATCTTCTGTGGGAACGGTTAGAATCATGATCGGTTGAAGGTCTTTTATGGGCTGCTGTTTCTCGTTTTGAACGGTGACAAAAACAACCTGTTGATCCTCTGAGGTGATGAATGCTTGATCATTCCAGGTAGTCAAATTAATGTCGGTGTTTCTCAAACTGGGTATTTCCTGAGTTGAGCTGCCGTTATTGCCCAGATCAGGAACCGTTATTTGATTATTCTCCGCCTTGTTGGGTGTTGAATTCGCCGCACTGCTGTTAAGCACAGGTAGGGCATTATGGGGTGAGCGATAGTCGCAGGATGGTTTGCAATACCAGGCGCCATATTCGAGCAAGCGCACAGTACCGGGGGCATCGGTATCCATGTGATAAAATCCCACGTTTTCAAAATATTGTTCAATACGGCCAAACTCAGGATTATATCGGCCGGCAGTTAATGGCAGTCCAGTAAAATAAATTTTCCCCATTTGGTTGTAAATAGATTGAAATTCCGGATGAACAGCATGTCCCCCGGGAAGATCGATATTTGTGGGCGCTTCTGAAATATTCAACTTAATGCCAATCGGCGCTAATGCATATTGTTGGCTAAGGGGAAATCGGGCATCGTAAGTCATTAAAGATGCCGTAGTATATTGGTATACAACGCTATCCTGGGTAAATTTAGGGGTAATGGCGATGCCTAACACATCAGCCCCACCTAAGCTTTCATAGAACTCAAGGAAGACGAGATCAACTTCCATCCCTCCTGAGCCCTTTGATACGCCAGATGCCCCGCATGCAGTTAGACTGATGAGAACTATAAGTTGGATTATGGTATTGCCAAGCTGTTTACGAAACATAGAATCCATACTCGGGGCGATCATTCACCCTTTGATAACTTATAGATTTTTATAATTATTGATTATACTTTCTTTTTTAACGTTTTTCCACCACCGCCCAAACCTGTTCTCCGTTGGTGGTGATCTCAACCCAGCCGTGCTTGTCCGTGCGCAGCAGCGAGCCACCTCCCAGGGCATCAAGCACTTCATCATCGGGGAGTCCGCTGCGGTCATCGGCTGCCACAGAAAGCAACGTAAGCCGGGGATTTAACATGGAGATCCATTCAGGGGGATTGAGGGGTGCATATCCCTGACTTGCCAGCATAAGAATGTCCACCTGACCGATATTGAGATTCTTGAGGTCATTGGCGTTGGCACCCAGGGGCAGCAAGGCATGAAAATTTCGCCAAGTCAGCAATAGAATGGCACCTTGGTCCCCACATGCCACCACTTTGAGGGCTGCCCCGTCTCCGAGATCAAGGACTTGACCTGAAACAGCTTTGGTCACAGGGATATTCATCCTGGTCAGGTCTTTGCGCAGATAATCTGCGGCACGTACGGCGCTGGATGGCCCTGCCCATAATACCTGGGCAGGTGGATAGCGTTCCAACGTGCGCGGCAAAGCCTCGACCTGACCCAGGCGCGGGGAGGCGATCACCAGCCAATCCATTTCTCGACCGAAGGGCGGCATCCGCCTCCCAAGTCCATTGGCCAATAAGGCTGGAGAGGGACCACCGTTGATCAGCAGATTACGTCCCCCAGGCGTTTCGATAAACAGTGCATCTCCGCTGCCGACATCGAGCATGGTGATGTGCAGCAAATCATCTGGCGCAGTCAGTGCCGCTCGCCAGATGATGATCGTTCCAATGCTCAAGATCGTCAGGTAGACCGCCGGTTTCAGCTTGAGAAGCTGCTCTCGCAGCATTGTACTGGCAAAAGTGCAGGTTAATAAAACGCCGTAAAACAGGAGCAGCCAAAAGATGCCCAACTCCCCAATGGGGAGGGACCCGCCTGCAAATGTACCAAAAAATTCTACAGCTCGAATGGTGAACAATACAAATGGCCAGACCAGGTGGGCGGCGAGTGCGCCCAAAGGCTGCCAGATGATCCCTAAAATGACGGCCGCGCCGCCAAGAGTCATGATTGGCGGCTGCACGGGCAGAATCACCGGATTGGCAATCAAAGCGATCCAGGAAATGCGCCCGAAGTGATAGGCCATCAGCGGCAGGGTTGTGATTTGGGCTGCGATGGTGAAGAGGAAATACTCGCTTACAGGGCCGGATATTTTATTTGCGGTTTCTTTTGAGGTGTAACCCTCCACCAAGCGTGTAAACCTGTTTGCTAAAGGTTCGGCGTAGAGAATCAGCCCTAATGTGGCTGCAAAAGAAAGTTGAAATCCAAGATCCCAGAGTGTGTCCGGATTGAAGAGTGTCATCGCGGCGGCAGTAAATAACAGCATACTCAAGCCTAACGGCCGACGGCCAACCTGGCGGGCAAAAAGCGCCAGCCCACCCATGATAGCAGCACGCACCACGGCGGCATCAGCGCCCACCAGTAAGGTATAGAGCCCGATACCCAAAACTGCCGCCACGGCTCCTTTGCGCGGCCCCCAGATACGCCCGAAGGTGGATGCAAATAAGCCAGCAATAATGGTGATATTAAAACCAGATATGGCAATAATATGTGATGTGCCCGTGTTTTTGAAATCAACCGTTACGGGTGTGGGAATACCGCTTTCGACCCCCAATAAAATTCCGGCTAAAAGTGAAGCCTCAGGGTCGGGCCAGAGTTGATATGTGGTTGCTAAGGCTTTTTCCTTGATCGCATAGACTGCCTTTAACAGTCGATACCCTTGACTCCCTCCCAGCAGCGTGATCTTGGCTCCGGAGAGATAGCTGTAAACACCTTGGCGGGCTAAATAATCCCGATAGGAAAAATCTTCATTTTCTGGCGGTGTTTTTAAATAGCCGCTGATAACAACGCGATCGCCGTAATGTAGATCTGGATAGGGGTCAATACGAGCTTGCAGGGTGCCGTGAATCTCCCTTTGCCCCGTGACAGTGCCGTATGGGTGAATTGTCTGAGCTTCGATGCGCAGGTTGGTGTACGTATCACGCAGATCAGGGAAAGCAGTGATCACCCCGGTGACGGTTATTTTTTCACCATTGTCATTGAAATTGGCGATGAAGTTTGGGTCAGAAAGGTTGGGGAGGGAGGATTGATAGCGTGCCCCGCCAAGTGCGGCGATCAGAATCAGCACCGGAATTGGCATTGGAATCAGGTTGTGCCGTTCTCCAAAAATATGATTGCTAAACCGCAGCCATAAAGGGCGGGTTATCGAAACAATAAATAGGACCCCCGCTGCATACAGCCAGACTGCCGAAGGCAAAGCTATAACTGCCCCTAATAATATCCCTGCGATGAAAGTCAGTGAGAGCCAAAGGAGATTCATGTGAGAACTCCTATACCAACGAAGGTTGGTGATCAGGATTGTGCTGATAATTAATCATGCCCACAGTTTGGCTGACAATCCCCTCCTGGATAAACTAATCCTCCACCCTATAATAATCAATAAATCTTTTTGAATCTACTGCTTTCCTTGATCGCTTTTATACTCTCCCAGGCGAATGCGGGGTACCAACATGGGAACTTCTTCCTGATAGGCAGCATAAGCATCACCAAATTCGACGCATAAACGGCGTTCTTCAAAGCGCGTTCCGATGATGATATAGAGCGTCAGGCCAATATTCAGCGCCAGGATATTGAGGGTCATCAATGGGGTCAGCCAAATAAAGAGCAGCCCGGCGCTGTAGAGCGGATGGCGCACCCAGTGGTAAAGACCGCGTATGGTTAATTCCCCGTTATCTGCTGGTGGAGTGATCAACTGTCGAAGTCCTAAAAATTCCAAGGCACCGGTTTGCAGTACGCCGATGATTTCGGCGATCACGGCCAAACCCTGCCCGGCCAGGAAAAGAATCATCCAGGGGAGAGGAATCGTGTACAGGTGCTGGTCAGGTAAGATTGCTGGTAACGCCAAAACAGGCACCAGGGTAATGCCGGCGAAGATGTTAAAGAATAAGCGGTACCCGCGCACGGCGGCAGTGCCAAAAAGCTGCTCTGCTAAGGCCTTGGCTTTGAAGGCGGCCATTAAGGAATGGACTGCGCCGTAAGCGGCCACAGCCAGCAGTATGATGAGCATTGA
>JBDLJO010000201.1:0-4695 GCA_039714275.1 Chloroflexota bacterium
CCCACGCCGCAGCCATTTTCCAGCACGCGCCCGTGGATACGGTCACCGGCCGAGTCAAGGATCATCTGGAAACGGCGTTCCTGGCCAGCTCGCCAAACATAAGAGGGTTCACCGCGCAGTGCGGCTTTGGAAAAGTCTCGATCAGCGGTCATGCTCCCCACCTCCGGTAAAGATCATTCTCAATACCCACCCGGGCCAGGATGCGCCCAACCAGACCATCAACCATTTCAGAAATCGACTCCGGTCGGGAGTAAAACGCGGGTAAAGGCGGAAAAATGATCGCACCAGCTTGAGCGGCTAAATCCATCAAACGGATATGGCCGCGGTGCAGCGGCGTCTCGCGCAGCGCTAAAAGCAGCGGCCGCCCCTCTTTCAGGGTCACATCGGCGGCACGAGTAAGTAAATTTTCATTATAGGCATTGGCGATGGATGAAAGGGTCTTGACCGAGCAAGGTAAAACAAGCATCCCCATCGTCTCAAAAGAACCGGAAGCAATCGCGGCGCCAATATCCTGATGCTGATAAGTCCGATCGGCCAGGGCTAAAACATCGGAGACTTTCCAATCCGTCTCTTGAGTAATGGTCATTTTCGCCGCAGGAGAGATGACCAAATGAGTTTCAATATCAACAGCACGCAGCGCTTCCAGGGCGCGGATCCCCAAAACTGCACCAGAAGCCCCACTCATGCCAATGATAAGCTTTCGTTGGTCGGGTGAATGGCCGGGTTGTGGGGTCATTTCACCCCCCAGTGAATGGCGATAGTGCCAAACATCAAACGCTGAAAACCAACTTCCTGAAATCCGGCTACGGCCAGATGCACGGCTAACTCTTCGGCTCGCAGGAAATCTTCCGAGGAATCCGGTAAATAGGTATAGGCATCATCCTGTCCAGAGATCAACCTTCCTAAAAAGGGAATTACGGTGTGCATGTGAAACCGAATTAAGGGTGAGAGCAAGTTTTTACCCGGCTTGGTGGTATCTAAGATAACGATTCTGCCGCCGGGTTTAAGCACGCGGTACTGCTCCCGCAGCGCTTGAGGCAGGTCAACAACATTACGCATTAAAAATCCCGAGACTACGGCATCGTAAATGCTGTTATTAAATGGCAGGTTAAGGGCATCGGCCGCAGACCAATGCAGTGCCTCAGCGCCAGCACGCTCTTTACCAACGCGCAGCATCTCGAAGGTGAAATCTGCTTCAACAGCCAGTGTGGTGGGGTTCTCTTTAATGGAATCAAAGCCTAAATCGCCGGTACCACCCCCCAAATCCAACATCAGCCCACCATCGGGGATGGCAGCCTGACGGATGACCAGCTTGCGCCAAAATTTATCTTGACCAGCCGTCATCAGCCGATTCATCAAATCGTACCGCCCGGCAATGCGGGTGAACATCCCCTGAACATAGGCTGCACGCTCGGTGCCGGATAAGTGAGTCATAGGGCAGAGTTTACCATTGACAGGGTAGAAGCAAAACCCTTCACATTTCAATAATTAATCAGCATGTACTCTAGGAGACAATAATAAAAATACCATTAGCCAGCCAATCCATTTCTATCAATGCTATAATTCCACAGCACAAAGGTCAGATTCAATATCCAATAAAGGAGCAGCACATGTTCGATGATAAGGATATGGCGCAATTGAAGAAAGAGCAAGAGCGCTGGGAAGAAGAAACCCTCGGGAAAACATTATCCCGTTTCCCTGAACGACAAGATCAATTCATTACCACTTCATCGGAACCGATCGAGCGTCTTTACACCCCTTTAGACCAGAAAGATAAAACCTATTCGGAGATGTTGGGCTTTCCGGGCGAGTACCCTTATACACGCGGCGTGCACGCCACAATGCACCGCGGGCGTCTGTGGACAATGCGCATGTTTGCTGGATTTGGGGCAGCAGAGGAAACCAACCAACGCTTTAAATATTTACTCGATCAAGGTCAAACGGGTCTCTCGATTGCTTTTGATTTACCCACCTTGATGGGCTACGACAGCGATGCTCCCGAAGCCCTGGGGGAGTTTGGTAAATGCGGGGTCGCGGTTTCCTCGCTCAAAGATATGGAGCGCCTGGTTGAAGGCATCCCGCTCGATAAAGTTTCCACGAGCATGACCATCAACTCACCAGCCGCGATCATCTGGGCAATGTATATTGCGGCAGCAGAGAAGCAGGGCGTACGTCAAGACCAGCTTCGTGGCACCACCCAGAACGACATCCTAAAAGAATATATCGCTCAGAAAGAGTATATCTTCCCGCCAGAGCCTTCGATGCGCCTGGTGACCGATACGATTGAATTTGGCACCAGCAATTTACCGCAGTGGAATACGATCAGTATATCCGGATATCACATCCGTGAGGCCGGGTCTACCGCGGCCCAAGAGCTGGCGTTCACGCTGGCCGACGGGCTGGAATATGTCCGCTGGGGCATAGAGCGGGGACTTGATATTGATGATTTCGCACCGCGGCTTTCCTTTTTCTTCAACGCACACAACGACTTTTTTGAGGAAATTGCCAAATATCGAGCGGCACGCCGCATTTGGGCCCGGGAAATGAGGGAAACCTTCGGGGCCAAGGATCCCCGCTCGTGGCTGCTGCGCTTCCACACCCAAACGGCTGGCGCCTCCTTGACCGCACAGCAGCCAGAGATCAATATCGTGCGCGTTGCGCTGCAGGCAATGGCTGCGGTATTAGGCGGCACACAATCCCTGCACACCAACAGCATGGACGAGGCACTGGCGCTGCCATCCCAACACGCTGCCACGGTGGCGCTGCGCACCCAGCAGATCATCGCTGAAGAATCCGGGGTCACCAACACGATGGACCCGTTGGGCGGATCCTACTTTATGGAAGCACAAACCGACCGCATGGAAGCCCAAACTTACGCGTATTTCCAACGTATTGAAGAACTTGGCGGCATGCTGCCAGCCATTGAGAAAGGTTTCTTCCAAAGTGAGATTTCTGATGCGGCATATCGCTATCAACGCGAAATCGATCAGGATATTCGCAAGATCGTGGGTGTTAACGCCTACACAGAAGATGGACCAATTTCTATTCCGATCCTGGAAATGGACCCGGACGGCTACAAAAAACAGGTCAACCGCCTTGAAAAAATGCGGGCAGAGCGTGATAATGGCCGGGTAGGTCAGTCGCTTGACCGTTTGCGCATCGCCTGTCAGGGCACCGAAAACACCATGCCGCATATATTAGAAGCCGTACACGCTTATGCCAGTCTAGGCGAGATCGTTGACGTGATGCGCGATGTATTCGGCACATATCACGAACCCACGTGGATATAAATTTCCATTAGCACAGTCATTCATTGAAAAACCAGTCATCGACAATCACGCCAACAGCCTATGAACATTAAAGCCCTTCTTTTATCCCTTGTTTTTGTGATCACAGCCATCGCACTGGCTTTCATAAGCCCGGCCGAAGCCACATTGGGGGTCAATGCCCGAATCGTTTATTTGCACGGCGCCTGGGTTTGGGCGGCGCTGATCGGATTTATTGCTGCCGGGCTGGCCGGCGCAGCAGGGCTCCTTACTCGAAGAGAAAAACTGGGTTTGGGGTCGCGGGCATTGGCACGCTCAGGGTTGGTTTTTTGGATCACTTATCTTCCAATTTCCCTCTGGGCAATGCAAACCAACTGGAACGGACTCTTTCTGGCCGAACCGCGTTGGCGCATAGCCCTGATCTTTGCCGTGGGAGGCACCCTGTTACAAATTGGGCTGACGCTGATCGAAAAACCGATCTGGGACTCGCTGATCAATCCCATCTTTGTACTGGCGCTCTTTGGTGTGCTGCAAACAACCGAGAAGGTCCTGCACCCCCCCAGCCCGATGCTTGATTCTCAGGCCTGGCGCATCCAAACCTTTTTTGCCGGACAAACCCTTTTCCTGACCCTGGCCGTGTTTCAACTGGCGCGCTGGTTTTACAGCCTTAAGCGCTAAACTTATACCCTTATATGAAACGCGCGATATCTATACAAGTGTTGATCTTCGCGATCATCCGCATCGTATTTAACACCATCCACCGGATGATCTATCCCTTCCTGGGGCATTTTAGCCGCGGATTGGGCGTTGATCTCGCCACCCTCTCATTGGCCTTGACCGGGCGCTCCATCATCGGCGGTATAGGTCCGCTGTTGGGTGCGGTTGCCGACAGCCGGGGCAGGAAAATTGGCCTGCTGTTGGGCGCGATCACCTTTACCGGCGGCATGATTGTGGTGGTTGTTTGGCCTACGCTGCCGGCATTTTTCCTGGCATTGGTGCTGACCACGCTGGGAAAATACATTTTCGACGCCGCCATGCAGGCTTATTTGAGCGATCAAATCCCCTATCAGCGGCGCGGCACTGCGCTGGCGGTTACGGAATCGGGATGGTCGTTGAGCTTCATTTTAGGGATGCCTTTCGTGGCCTTCTTGATTGCCCGGGGAAATTGGCTGACCCCTTTTCAAATTTTCTCTCTGTTCGGCGTTTTGATCATCGCCCTGGTCCTGTGGATGATTCCCAACGACCCGGTTTCAGAAAAAGACGCTGTTTCCATCTGGGTAAATATCGGCGAGGTGCTGCGCTACCCTCCAGCATTGGCTGGTTTTGCGATCGGAATTCTCTCCAGCACAGCTAACGAGGTGATCAACCTGATCTTTGGGATTTGGCTGAGCGATTCTTTCGGCCTGCACCTGATCGCGTTGGGCGGCGC
>JBDLJO010000202.1:0-4691 GCA_039714275.1 Chloroflexota bacterium
ATCGGCAACGCTTTACAGATTGCGGCTGTCAATGGCATCTACGGTATTACCATGAGCATCGGCCGTGAACGCAATATGGGCACACTGATCTACATTTTAGGCACCCCTGCCAACCGCTTTGTCACTTTTATGGGACGTGCTTTCTTCCACATCATCGACGGTATGATCGCGGTGGTCTTTGGCTTTTTCTGGGGAGTGGTGCTGCTGGGCTTAGATCTATCGGGCGCCAATCTTCCGGGCCTGGCCCTGACCATCTTGATCACCACCTGGGGCGTATGCGGTTTAGGGTTATTGATGGGCAGTATTTCACTTATGACGCTGAATATCATGTTCATCAACAATACCGTTTATTTCCTGCTGCTGCTTTTCAGTGGTGCCAACGTCGCGATCGATAAACTTCCCGCCTGGATGGGTGCCCTGAGTGCCGGACTGCCGCTCAGCAGAGGTATCAGCGCCGCGCGAGAATTGGTCGCCGGCGCCAGCTTGAGCCAGGTATCTGATCTGCTGCTCGGTGAATTATTGATTGGTGGGTTTTATGCTCTGATCGGGTTCAGCATGTTCGCCTGGTTTGAGGTGCAGGCCAAAAAACGCGGCACCTTGGAAGCTTTTTAATTTTTCCCAACGAGGATAAATATCGCCGCGACAAAAATAAAAACCGCAGCAAGTACGCTGAGGTTTTATGCTGCGGCTTAATTACATGAATACAATCTCCACTTAACCAGAGTTCATAACCTAGTAAGAATTTCACCCCTATAAATCCTTTATCATTGATTGATTAAATTTTTAGTAATTTACCTTCCTTCCTGATTCTTCTCCATCCAAAATCCCAGATTCCCTTAAATTCTTTTTCCATAATAGTTTTTTCGAATAAAGAAGCCAAGAACCAAAGCCCGTGCGGGGTAATGTACTCAAACCCCTCCACGACCGTTTGGTTATTTTCTGTATAGAAATTTACTTCACCAACCCCCCTCCAGAATCCACCAAAGATCCAGCGCACCCTTTTCTCGTGCTCATATTCAACATTCTTGGCAACCAGAGGAAAGGGGAACTTTTTCAAAGGAACGGCATACCAGCCATCTTTTAATGCTTTGGTAGGTTTCATCGCCCCGTAAAGCTTCGCCCATGTTGATGGTGATTCAAAATACGGAAATATATTACCGATCGGCAGATCGAATGCTTCTCTGAAAGATAGATACATATCGCCTCCACAGTTTAATTATTGATCGATATAATGCTGACGTTACTGACCCATCGGCTCTTACATCACTAGATCATTTCTTTACAGCGTAGTTCTCGCATCTATAGCCGCGTATCGCAGTCGAAGGAGAGCCAGTGTTGGCGCGGGGGTAAGGTGTTTGTCTCAACCAGATCATTAATTAGGCCATTTGCAATTTGATCTGCTCAATTGACTGCTTGAGTTTCATCCATGCGGTTTCGCTGATCACTTGCTTTCGGTAATCGCGCATGATTTCTCGTATCTTTGTCAGGGAGGGCTGCCCATATCCCTCAATTACATTTTCTGTCCAGGGAAAAAACCATAAATGGAAGTGTTTTGAACTCTCTTCTTGAACAATGGTTAAATGCTCAATTTTTGTGGCATCCTTGATCGCTTGATGTGTTGTTTTCACAAGTACTGAAAACTCTTCGTACTCACCATCCTGCATTTCAGATATTGACCTGATATGCCGAAGGGAAGCGATTACCAGGAAACCCGGAAGTGGAATCAGCGGGTCTTGGTGCACACAGAAATGCTCCGTTCTTTGGATCATCCCCCCTGGAACCAACATAGATCCATCACCGACGGCACAGCCCATACAATCAATATGCCATTCCTTTCCAAGAAAATCAGCTGTCTTCTTCATTTGCTGGTTGATTCCTTTATCTCATTTGGTCGCTTGAAATGGGAAAGCAAAAGTTTTTAATCTCCTCGGGGTTGATTCAAGATTAAATCCTGGTATTCGCTCAAAAGGATTCTATGCTGTAAATCCCTGTCTATTCTGTCTACAACTTTGGCAATTTTTAGTCTCTTCTATTTATAGGGTCCATTTTTTTCTCAATGTGCACCCAAATCACACCAGGAAAGGCGACTCGTTATCCATCCACGGCTAAATATGGAACGCTTTGCGGACCTTCTGGCATAACTGCAATTGAAAATTTAGTCCCATACTTTGTCTCCAATGATCGTAACAGAGAGGGAATATCCCGACACGGCAAGAATAAAGCCTGGCGAATTTCTTCGTCGCTCAAGCCATCACTGAACACATAAACATCACCCTGCATCTGAATCAAGGCCTGTATCTGTACCTGCCACTGATCTGGCTCATTAAAATCTGGAGCCGTGACCATATTCAATACACCTTGAGGGGACCCACCGCGCCGTAGGAGATCAGCATAACCACCGTGTTCAGGTACGCCATCTTCACAAGCAGTGACTGAAATAATCGTCCCGCCCTTGGAAAGGATTTTGCTGGCTGCACTCATCCCTTTCACAGATTGATATAGATTTTGGTCAAGAGGATAGCCACTGTTTGTTGTGATGACAACATCAAAGGTTTCTTCCACCGCCACCATTGCATGTTCTTTAACAAATTTGCAACCCTCGGCGTGTGCTGCCAACATATCTCCGGCAAAAACGCCGGAAATTTCTTTATCAGCGTTTAATGTAATATTTACCAAAAAAGAAGGTTCCGTTTTAAGAGCCACTTCCTTCATTTCCTCCCAAACAGGATTTTCGGACAGATTCCCCCATGTAGCATTCGGGAGGGCAATATTCGCTGCGCAATGATTGGTGCCTACACTCTCAAAACCGGCCAGAGCTGGGAGAACAGCCTTGGGCCCTCCACTGAATCCAGCGAAAAAATGCGGCTCAATAAAACCAGTCAAAATGCGGACATCGGCTCCAAGATAATCCTTATTGATGCGAATGGGATTACCGTGGAAAGTTTTGCCCAGCGTTACGAGATTATCCTCCGCGTAAGCGTCATGTTGAAGGCAGCGATAATTGTCGACGATAAAATCACTCAGCATCTGCCGGAGTTCAGCTTCAGTTTGAAATCGGTGAGTACCCAGACCGTTGATGAGTATGATGTCATGCCGATTTACACCAGCAAATTCGAGTTCATGGAGGATAACGGGAAGCAAACGGTCATTTGGTGTTGCGCGTGTGATATCGGTATGGACGATAACAACTTTGTCTCCGGATTTGACTATATCAACCAGAGGTAAAGATCCAATGGGATTCCGAAGAGCATCTTGAATCGCACCCACCTCATCAGGAAGCCCGGCAACATATTGAGAACGAATAACCTGGGTATGGTCTGGAAGATCGATGACTAAACCCTCACGCCCATAGTCAATTTTTATTTCCATAATTTGTGAATACCTGTGGGCAAATTAACGATAAAATGAGTCCGAATTTTTATAGAAATTTTACCATCTGTCTCTTGGAAAGAACTGCAGTTGTATTTTTACTGCAAAGAAAGTCAGCAAGTTTGCTGACTTTCTAAGGCTGCTCGGGGTTGATTCGAACTTAGGATCTGACAGTATTTGAGGGATTTAGTCTACCACAAGCCACTTCTAACCACCGACAGATGGGTCAAACTTAGTAAACCTCAAAGAGACACCCGGTATCCTCCAGGCCCTCCTTGGGGAACAGCAGGAAGGTGTTGGCCCAGGTAATCATTTCCAGGTCTGTTGTGGTGTCCTCGCGTGGGTTATCGTCCTCAAATTTAAGATTGGGGAATGACATTTTATAGGCACCACCGCTGGCCGATCCCGATTGGCCAAAACATACCGCGTGGGCTTCGGTTTTAGGCCAGGTTTCATCAACCTTGATGGTCAGCTCGCATTTATCCTCATCGAAGTAGCCTTCGGCATCGTATTCTATCGGCCAGCCGCCGGTATCTAAACAGGCATCCGAAGATGCGTCAAACCCCGCCGTCCCAAAGCCGGTCCCCACGACGTTAGGTGGGTTTTTCACATCCAGCGCGATCCTGAGATATATCTCACCCGAAGCCTGCCAGCCGATTTTGGGCGCCTGCACACCAACACGGGTTACCTTAAGGGTCATATAAGCATAATCCCCTTCAGGCTGTGGGGTAACGTTGATCTCGAGATCAGGATCATCAACGACCGGATTAAGACTGCCGGGTGGAGGTGTTTCTTTACATGCGGCCAGCAATATAATCAGCAATATTGTCAATAGGTAAATTTTGTGTCTCATGAATCATCTCCCTTTTTCTTAGGTCCCCTTAGACACCATCTTGATCTTATTTCTAAATTATAAGTGGTTTTTTACATTAAATCTATACCACCCTCAGATCGATATACACAGACTTATCGCCCTCTAATCGGTCTTTTTCCACGAATGGACAATCATTCTGGATACCAGTTTGAATCCTACTTTTTCATAGAGTTTTACCGCAGGAACGTTCACTGCATCTACGCCAACAGACATGCTTTCCGTACCCTGATCTAGTACGCTGCTCATTGACGTCTGTATCAGCGCTTTGGCAAGACCTTGGCCTCGATAATCGGGATGAATCCCAAACAATTCTAAATGCTCCTCTTCCGTGCGAGGGCGAACTAACGAAAACCCGATCACTTGTCCATCTTTGGTCAGAACCAGTGATGATCGTTCATTGAAAGGCTTTGACAGGTCAAATAAATCGTCAAAAGCCTCTCGGATTTGC
>JBDLJO010000203.1:0-4666 GCA_039714275.1 Chloroflexota bacterium
GATTTCACCCGGCACATGATGCGCGTCCATAAAACGTTGTAAATCAACCGGAGTCAGCATTGTCTTTTCCTTGCTGGTATTTGCGTAGATTGGAGATATCGTCTTCCTTGTGTTCCGCGGTTAACAATATCATATGTCCATTGGTGATTTTTTGCAGAGTTACTCCCGCGGCTTGACCTTGTGATGATATCAGTGCACTGTCCAAATCTTCCTTGCTATCAAAGAATAACTCATGGATCATGTTGATTTGTTGGTCGCCGTAAAGGACAGCCTGCACGCGCACAGTAGCTTCACGCACCAGGCCGGGCATACTCTCAGCCAGATGCAGGAATTCAGGCCAGGTTTCGCCAAATCTAGGTGTATCGGCGACCGGGCCGATGAGAATGATTAACTTATACATGACTGTTATTATACTCTGCGTGCCTTATACGGGCGAATGTTGAAGTCCGTATTTTTTTTCTTGGGAACTCTTTTCGACATTGTGTTACCATTGACTGGAACACCCACCCGAAAAATCTTGGAGTATAAAATGTCTGTTTCTGAAATTCCTTTAGTGCAATCACTGCTAGACATCCCGGCTGTCTCAAGTACCCGCCGCAATCATGGTTTAGAGCATGCCACATTGCATATCCTGGCTAAGAAATATCCAGACCGAAATATGGCCGGACATTCTGATCCCAAAGGTTTCTGGTTGGTGGGAGATGTTCCTACAGAGACTGTTGGTGCTGCAGTGGAGGAAGCTCTGCAGCGATTGCGAGCTGGGGAGCATCATTTGGCCGTACACCCTAATTGTGGGACCAATTTAGTAACTGCGGGTTCTTTAGCTGGCCTGGCCGGCGCCCTGGGAATGTGGGGAGCTGGCCCGCGCAAGCGCGATAAGTTGGATCGTTTTCCTTTGGTTGCAGTCTTAGCTACCCTGGCACTCATGATTGCACAGCCGCTCGGAATGAATTTGCAAAGACACATAACTACATCTGGGGTTCCAGGAAATCTTGATGTAATCAAGGTTACGCCCTCCAAGCGAGGTCGGCTCCAGGCGCACCGTGTTTTAACACAAGGATAGAATGGATCAGAAACAAAATATTTATCTGCTGCATGGTGATGATGAATATACTGTAACGAGTCAAATTGCTGCTATGGAAGCAAAAATGGGAGATCCTTCCACCGGGGGGTTGAACATCACCCGCGTTGAGAAAGGCAGCTTTGATATTGAGCGGATCACAGCTATAACCCAGGCTATGCCGTTCTTAGCCGACCGGCGCTTGGTGATTATATACGATCCATTGGCGAGTTTGAAAGGCTCGACGCAGCGGGATCGTTTCAAGAAATTTTTAGGGGAAATTCCACCAACCACCTCTTTGGTCTTGATGATCAGCCGTCCGCTGCTTACTTATCAAGAGAAGAAAAAAAATAAAAAGCACTGGCTTCAGGTTTGGGCTGAGTCACAAAATGAACGTGTTTACCAAAAGGAGTTTCTGCTGCCGCGCGGCCCTCAAATGATACGCTGGATTCAAACTCGGGCTCGCAAATTAGGTGGTGAGATCACACCCCAGGCATCGGGATTATTGTCCAGCATGGTGGGAGATAACCCGCGTATTGCAGCCCAAGAATTGGTTAAGCTCCTTACTTATGTGGACTACGGTCGCGCAATTGATAATGATGATGTCGAGCACCTGGTCGCTTACCAGCGGGATGGTGATGTATTTGCTATGGTAGATGCTGTCGGCATGCGGAATGGCAAAAAAGCCTTGCGCTTGCTTCACGAACTTCTAAAGCAGGATGAACCACTGCGCTTATTTGGCATGATTGTGCGCCAATTTCGTTTATTGCTGCTGACCCATGAGCTCCTTGATGGCGGAAATAGAGAAAAAGATATCGCTCGCCAGTTGAAGATACATCCCTTTGTTGCTAGTAAACTGATTCCCCAAACACGTAATTTTTCCCTGGATAATCTTGAAGACATTTATCGCCAATTATTATCTATTGATGAAGCTGTCAAAACCAGCCAGATAGAGGGGGATGTCGCACTAGATATGTTCATTACCGCGTTGTCTACCTAAGGGGTATAAGGGGCTGCCATTTATGACAGCCCCTTGAACGTGGTTTTAATTTAGGGGGATGGATGGTTAAGCTGCACTGCTTTCTTGATGAATCCCTAGCCAAAAGTGATCCGGCAGCAGTGATTTAGAAGATCGCAGCTCTAGTCCAACTTCCTTAAGCTGGACGCTTTTTTCAGGCTCATTTTCATCCCGCGGGGTAGGTTTATTAATTTTGAACATAGAAGGATGTACAAAACATAAATTGGGGGTTTGCCCATATTTCTTCTTATAATAACTTTTAGCCCGTTGAATTTTTATTTCTAGTTTTTCCTCATTACTATTATCAAACCACAGCATTCCCACTTCCATTATAGACCTCCTCATTTGTGTATAAATAGAATATATGTTCTAATTATATACAAAGTGCAGTCACTTGGCAAGGGGCAAAAATATACCCCGCAGGGCAAAATAATTGCGGGGTATCCATGCTGAGTTGATACATTTGCGGTCTTTTTCTAGGATTTCTCCCAGAAGCTGATGCTTTCAATATGATAAGTTTGCGGGAAAAGATCAAACGGAATCAATCGTTGGATGGAATAGCCTCCGTGACTGAGACGCTGGGCGTCGCGTGCCAGGGTAGACGGATCAGTTGAGATATAAACGATGATTCCAGGCGCTAAAGCCAGCATCCCGTCCAAGGCGTGGCGCTCAATCCCCGAACGTGGGGGCTCTACCACAATATAATCAGGTTTTAGATCCAGCGTTGGGAGTACATTTTCCACCGCCGCTTGATAGAGATCCACATTCTCAAATTCATCCAGATTGATAGCAAAATCATTACCTGCACTCGGAGAAGATTCAATGGCCACCAAACGTCTAACATGGGGCGCGGTGAACGCGCTGATTAACCCAATGCCGGCATAGGCGAATAGTACAGTGCTGCTTGGGGTCAAGGGTAAACCATCCAAAACGGTATCTACTATTGCTGCTCCCATCTGGGGATGAATGCGAAATGCTGACCCAGCGGAGATGCGGAAAGCGCGCTCCTTGACTTTCGTGACAACAAAATCCTCACCAGCCAGTACGAGGTAGCCCTTGGGCCCTCGATGGATGACGGAGATTGGAAAATCCAGGTTCATGCTGAAAGGTTCTGGATCGCTGCTTTCAAATATGAGCATCATATCCTCACCCGATCCCATCCGTAAGCTGACCCGTTCAAGTCCGGGTATAGATTCAATGTCTATCTGTGGTTTCAACTGGTCGATCGCTGGAGCCAGCACAGGGCACTCATCAATCGGGACAATGCCTTGGGCATGAGCGGCTTGAAAACCCAGTTGGCCTGCCGTTGAAATATGGAATTGTGCGTCAACCCGATAGCCCCAGGGTTGTGGCGATGGAACGACAGCTTCAACTGGAGGATCTTCAATCTTGCCAATTCGTTTTAGTTGATCAATTAGAATATCGGTCTTAGCAATCAACTGGTTTTCGTAGCTGAGATGCTGATAATGGCAGCCGCCGCAAACACCAAAGTGTGGGCAGCGGGGGGTGATGCGCTCTGGTGAAGGGTTGAGAATTTCCAGCATTCTGGCTTTAGCATAGCGAGGTTTCTCAATCACGGTTTCAATGCGCACTTTCTCTCCTGGGAGCGTATGGGGCACAAAAACTGCTCTTCCATCCGCAAGCCGCCCGAGGGTTTCACCACCGTAAGTATGGGTGTTAAGGGTTAGCTCTTCTACGGTCATTGATTTACCCTATCCTGTCGTACCAGCCAAAAACTCATCGATGGTTGCCAACAGCAAATCGACATCGGCCATTGTCGTTTCGCCCATATGTGCGATGCGGAAAGTTTTTCCTTTGAGCGGTCCGTACCCGTTAGCAATCCGGATATCGCGTCCCAGCAGAAAGGCAATTAAAGCCCCGACATCGATATTGCGCTTGTTGGTGATCGTCGTAACGGTGCGTGAACGATACCCCTCGGGGGCAAAGAGTCCGAACCCGCGGGCAGCAGCCCATGCTTGGATGCGCTCTGCCAGGCTTTGATAACGAGCAAAACGATTATCTAAACCTTCTTCGAGGATACGATCCAGTTGTTGGTCGAGAGCATAAACTAAGGACACGGCCGAAGTTGCAGGGGTTGAATTTTTGATGCGTGCATTTTCTAACCGTACAATGTCGAAATACCAGCCCCGATTCTCTATGCTGGATGCCCGTTCCAATGCCCGGTCAGATACAGCTCCGAGGGCTAACCCTGGTGGTAGAGCCAGCGCTTTTTGAGAGGAGGTGAGCACAAAATCGACCCCCCAGGCATCCATTTCAATGGGGGCACCTCCCAAAGATGAAACCGCGTCCACACAAACCAGGGTCTCCGGGCTGATCTCTTTTACCATCCTGGCAATCTCGTCAACAGGGTTTTGCATCCCGGTTGAAGTCTCGTTATGTACGATGGTCATGATTTCATATTTTTTCTTGGATAGCGCCTCACCCACAGCTTTGGCGGTGATAGGCTGCTCCCAGGGGATTTCGAGCTTATCGGCATGCTTGCCATTGGACAGTGCCACCTGGTGCCAGCGGCTGCCAAAGGCCCCGTTGACACACGATAGCACATTATTGTGAGCCAAATTGCGTAC
>JBDLJO010000204.1:0-4652 GCA_039714275.1 Chloroflexota bacterium
GCAACCATATTTATTAATGCACGCGTAAAAGCGGTTAAATCGGAACTCGTTGGAAGAGGGATCATGAAATACCAAATCAGAAAAGTTATCGCTGCGACAGCAATAACTGCCGGAACAAAATATCTCGAAACTTGATCGGCCATTTTTTGAATTGGAGCCTTACTACCTTGGGCATCTTCCACCAAGCGGATGATCTGTGCCAGCGCAGTTTCCTTTCCAATCTTGGTAGCTTCAAATTTTAGTAACCCAAGTTTATTAATCGTTGCCCCGATAACCGAATCGCCGGGTCCTTTCTCGACAGGCAAAGATTCACCAGTCAGCATAGATTCGTCCAAAGCTGAATGCCCAACGATCACAACACCATCGACGGGCAATTTTTCCCCAGGACGTACAATGACAATATCTCCGATCAATACTTCATCCGCAGGGATTTCCATTTCTTTTTCGGCGCGAATAATTCGCGCTGTTTTAGCACGCAAGCTAAGCAATTTTTTGATCGCCTCACTAGTGCGCCCCTTTGCATTGGCTTCCAAGTATTTTCCTAATTTAATCAGGGTAATAATTACTGCAGCGGTCTCAAAATAGACATGGCCAGGCAATATATTCAGCATTACAGGCAATGAATAAAAATAAGCGGCGGAAGAGCCCATGACAATGAGCACATCCATATTAGCAGAACCATTGCGGAGTGATTTAAAAGCACCAATATAGTATTGCCAGCCAACATAAAATTGAACCGGCGTTGCCAATATGAACATCAACCAATTAGCCCAAGGTTGATGAGACCAACCCGGCAAAAATCCAAAATCGCGGGCCATTGAAAAAAGGAAAAGCGGCACAGTAAAAATCAATCCAACAAAAAGGTAATGCCGCTGGCGGGCAATTTCTTTTTCCCTGGCAATCCGCTCAACATCATCTACTTCACCATCAGCAGCAACAGCTCTAAAACCTGCTGCCGAAATGGCCTGTCGTAATTCGGATTGGCTAATGACTGTGGGGATATACTGCACACGCGCGCGCTCGCTTGAAAAGTTAACTTTCACATCAAGAACGCCATCTAAATTTTTGAGCGCTCTTTCCAGACGGCGAGCATCATTATCATCACTCAAACGTTGGATGAGCAAATCAACCTCACCCGCAGCTACATCGTAGCCTGCACGTCGAATGCGGTCTAAAAGTTCATCCATGCCCGTCAGGAGCGGGTCAAATTCAACCGTAGCGCGTTCTGACGAAAGATTGACATTAGCCGCTGAAACACCGCCCACCTTTTTGATGTTGCGTTCGACCGAGGCGACGCAATTGGCGCAAGTCATCCCGGTAATTGGCAATGTTAATTGTTTTGTGTCTGACAAAAGATTCCTCTGGAAGCTATCTAACTGGATGCAGCGGGAAGAATTGACCGCTTAGACTTTGTTTCCTGAAAATAATCGTATTCAAGATACTGCCGGGAAATTGATCTCAATCAGGAGGTCCTTTATCACTCCTTCAGTGGCTGGTGCGTCAAAAGAAATCGTGGCTTGTTTGGTCGTGGGATCTACTTCAACAGATTGCACGCCTTCAATTTCGCCAACTTCCATCTTGATCGTTTGAACACAATGCCCACAATTAATGCTGGGGATATGATAGGTTACTGTCGACATTTGAAACTCCATAAACTGATTAATTTTGATTTAAATAATTCTATTTGCAGCTAATTGTACATTTTAGCTAATTTAATTCAGCTTCGATTGCCGCTCGGAAATCTTCACCTCTGACTGAGCCTACCCACTGGTCAACAATCTCCCCGTCACCATCCACTAAAAAGAAGTGCGGTTGGAAACGGTATCCAAGCTTTTGCTTGAAAATATCATTAGCAGGATCGTCTACATCGAGGTATACAACGGTTATTTGATCGTGATACTCAGCTTCTAGCCCATGCACGATGGGCGCCATAGAACGGCAGGTGCTTCACCAAAATGCAAAGAATTCTATGAGCTGGATTTCTCCCGATGCCAATACTACCATTGAAGGGTCAGTGGCTTCCATCTCAGTGCGCGGTGTTGGTAAAACAACAGCATCAACAGTATCATTTTCACCTTCTGGCAGGGTGCTATCAGAAGAAACTGGAGTCACAGCATTCGTGTTTGGCATTTCTTCTGCCAAATCATCGGATTGACTATTATCGATTGACGATTCTGGAACAACCGTTGCTACTACAGGTAAACCATTGTTTTCTATTTCTTTTGGGTTTTGTACACAAGCAGAGACCGCGAACAATGTTACCAGAATGATCACTAATAAAAGATGTTTCTCGTTTAGCAATTTCATAATAACCTCCTTTCTAATTCTTTACAAAATTGTATCCCCATGAAAAAACACTGTCAATATTAATACAATTAGGAGATTATTAGTATTATTACAACAATTTGATAATTCCCTTTACACAGGCATGATTGTTCAAGTACAATCCCAACTTCTATTGAAGCAAATTCTATACCTTAAGGATAATCACGCATGATACAAAATCGCAAAAAAATGCGTTTGCTAAGAATAGTCATTCTAGTCATAGGTGCTTTGTGGGTTTGGGCCAGTGCTCCTCCCCCGGGAAGCATAACCGAAGGAAAAATCCCTGCACCACAGAAAGGCTTCCTGGCTCCCAATTTCACATTAGAAAACCTTGATGGTGGAAAGGTCACGCTTTCTGATTATCGCGGGCAAGCAGTTCTGATCAATCTGTGGGCAACCTGGTGTCCACCCTGCCGGGCAGAAATGCCCGATATGCAGGAAGCATTTGAAATGAACCAAGAGCGCGGTTTCGTGATATTAGCAATCAATGCTACAAATCAAGATCATCTTTCGGCAGTAGATAATTTTGTTAAAGACCATAATCTAACCTTCCCGATCTTACTCGACAGCAAGGGAGAGGTTTCACAGTTATATCAACTGCGATCACTCCCGACATCATTTTTTGTAGACACCGAAGGTATAATTCAGGATGTTATTGTAGGTGGACCCATGTCTGGGGCCCTGCTGCGCACCCGTATTGAAAATTTATTGCCGGAGAAACCCTAATGCTGCCCATCTTACAAATTGGTCCCCTAGCCATACAGACGCCAGGTTTATTCCTGTTATTGGGTATTTGGTTAGGACTGAATCTTGCGGAACGCCTGGCACCAAATTTTAAAGTCGATGCCAATATTATTTATAATTTAGTTTTTTTCACCCTTATTGCAGGTATTCTTGGTGCTCGTTTGGGATACGCCCTACAATCCTGGGAAGCTTTTAAAACAAGTCCGTTAAGTTTGATTTCACTCAACCCGGGACTATTAGATCCGGTCAGCGGGTTGGCATCAGGACTAGTCGCTGCTATTATTTATGGCAATCGTAAATCACTTTCTCTGTGGCCTACTCTGGATTCTCTTACCCCGCTTTTTGCTGTTTTTGCGATTGGAGTTGCACTTTCAAACTTTGCTTCAGGCAACGCATTTGGGATGGAAACTAAGCTTCCCTGGGGGATCGATTTATGGTCTGCCAAACGCCACCCAACGCAAATCTATAATGCCTTAATAGCAATTTTAATTTTATGGAAAATTTACCCCAAAGGAAAAGAAGGTGATCCGGACCATAAGTTACGCGGAACAACTTTTTTGGAATTTTTATCCCTAAGTGCTGGAGCACGATTATTCATAGAAGCTTTCCGCGGAGACAGCACCTTGTTCCTTGGTTTACGCAGCGCTCAAGTTTTAGCATGGGTAATACTTGCTATCAGTATGTGGAAATTAAGTTCACTTGATTCAGAGGCAGCAAATGGATAAAATCATTATTCGTGATTTACTTGCTCACGGCATTCTTGGAGTCAACAGCGAAGAACGCGATCAGACACAAGATATTCTCATCAATTTAGTATTGTTTGCTGATACAAAGCTGGCCGCGAAAACTGATGATATCGCCGATTGCATCAACTACTCCACCCTCGCAAAAAAGGTTAAAGCCTTTGCAGAAAACAGGCAAAGATTCACTGTGGAAGCTCTGGCTAATGATATAGCTGAACTGTGTTTGGCTGATGAAAGGGTTCAGAGGGTACAAGTGCGGGTGGAAAAACCTGAAGCAATTTCTTTTACGAGTACAGTTGGTATTGAAATTCAGCGGTCCCGCTAGAAACGCAGCGGCGTTGATCCACGCGAGATATTATCTAAAAATTCCTGTCGGGTGGCTAAACTAGCACGAAATGCCCCAAGCATCGCAGAAGTGGTCATACGAGCATCATGCTTCTTCACCCCTCGCATCATTGAACATAAGTGAAGCGCTTCCACAACTACTGCAACGCCATGCGGTTTCAACATTTCCTGCAGTAGATCGGCTATTTGTTGAGTCATTCGCTCTTGAACCTGCAAACGACGAGCAAACAAATCCACAATACGTGGAATTTTTGACAATCCAATTACTTTTCCGCTAGGCAAATAAGCTACATGGGCTCGCCCAATAAAGGGCAGCATATGATGCTCGCAAAGACTGTAAAATTCAATATCTCTAACGATGACCATCTCGTCATAATTAACATCAAAAATTGCACCGTTGAGCAATTCAATTGGATCCGTACGATATCCATCCAGCAATTCGGAATATGCACGAGCAACACGATCAGGCGTGTTACGAAGTCCTTGTCGTTTTGG
>JBDLJO010000205.1:0-4585 GCA_039714275.1 Chloroflexota bacterium
GTCATGAGCAAATAGAATTTTAGGAATTGTTTCCCCGGCAAGTGCCATATTTTCTGCTGCTAATTGAATTTCTCTAGTAAGTCGTTGCCGCTCCCTATTTTTATTGTCAAGTTCTTGCGCTAAATGGGCGGCTTTAAAAACATCGTCAGTATGGAGTAATGCTAACGCATCTATTGCTGATCCTATGCGACCGGCTGCATTTATGCGTGGTCCCAATCCAAAACCAATATCCATTGCGGTGATATTTTTGGCTTTGAGTCCTGCGGCTCCAATTAAGGATAGCAAGCCCTGGCGCCTGGGATCTCGTATGAGTTCTAATCCTCGTCGAACTAAATAGCGATTTTCTTTGAGAAGGGGTACCATATCAGCTACGGTTCCAATAGCAACCAAATCTAAAAAGCTATCAGCCAGATGATCTTCTCTTTGGAATTGTATGTCGAGAGCGGCAGCAAGTTTATAAGCCACGCCAACGCCAGCTAAGTCTTTATCCGGATAATTGTCGTCAGGTTGTTTGGGATTGATCACTGCGATTGCGTTGGGAAGATGATTGCCTGGACTGTGGTGATCTGTAATAATAAGATCGATATTTTGTTGGCGTGCAAATAGTGCTTCATCGAGAGAACGAATCCCACAATCAACAGTGATAATTAAGTTAACTTTTTTATCTTTGAGATAGCGAATTGCACTCTCGTTGAGACCGTATCCTTCCGAGAAACGATCCGGAATATAGCTGATCACATCGGCGTGCAGTTCTTTTAAGTATCCTGATAGCAGAGCTGTGGCAGTAACCCCATCCGCATCATAATCGCCATAAATTGCGATTCGCTCATTTTTTTCGAGGGCAGTTTGAATGCACTCTACAGCCTTAATGATATCTTTTAGCTGGAAAGGGTCGGTATTAAATGGTGCTTTTGCTTCCAAGAATTTCCTGGCATCATCATGCGTGATATAGCCGCGGTTGAATAGAATCTGCCGTAAAATCGGAGGATAGCCATGTAGGGCTGAATCTGCTTCCGATGAGATGAGTCGCGAAGTTTGCCACTTTTTTGGAATTATCATATATTAGGATTTTATTGTTTGAGCAAGAATTTTTGCACCGATCAATCCAGCATTATCCCCTAGTTTTGCCGTGGTGATAGTAAGATTATTGGTAAAGTTGGGATCAATGACCAGCTCTCTTAATGTAGTATTTATAGGTGGTAAAAGTAAATCTCCCGAACGCGAAACGCCGCCGCCTAAAATAATAACACTCGGATTGAAGATATGAACAAAATCGGCTAATGCTTGCCCAATGAAAGTCCCAGCGCGTTCGAAAGCGGCTTTTGCAAGTTGGTCACCCTGGGTCGCCGCATCGGCAATTGTTTTTGCTGTTAGGTGTTGAGCATTAGAAAGCAGGGATTTTTTTCCCTGCTCAATAGCTTGTTGAACCCAGCGAGTAATGGCGGGACCTGACGCTACAGCTTCAAGATGCCCACGATGACCGCAGCTGCAGCGTGGGCCGTTAGGAAGCACGATTGTATGGCCCAACTCTGGAGCCAATCCTTTCTCGCCGTGCAGTAAATGCCCGTCAATGATAATGCCGCTGCCAATGCCTGTACTGATGGTTAGGTAGATTAGGTGTTTATGACCCTTTCCTGCACCAATAGTCCATTCTCCGAGTGCGGCTAAATTGGCATCGTTGTCCAATGCGACAGGTTTTTTAAAATGGTCCGCTAAATATGATGCTAGAGGAAAATGATGCAGCTCAGGAATGTTGGGTGTTTCGAAAATAACGCCTGTTGAAGGGTCTAGTGGCCCGGGAGCAGCAACGCCAATAGCTGTGATATCTTCTCCTACAGGAATGACGTCTTCTATCAAGGTGATGAGACGTTCAGCGGGGGAACGATTTGAATTTTGAGTGGCAATTCGTTTTATTTTTAGCGGTTCGTAACCCAAAATTGGAAATGCCGCGGCACGTATTTGTGTACCGCCGATGTCAACTGTGATGTAGATACTCATGGTAACAAGTATAGCACAGCGATAAAAAAGAATTCGGAAAAAGCTTATGCGATCGTTATCTATTTACTATCTTTTATTTGCTATGTTGACTCAAATATAAAAGATGCTATTATCATATGAGTATGTCTTCTCCGAGAGAAAAAATGATGCCTCGCATGTGGGAAAAAGTTAAAAAACTACTTCGCTGGCTTAAACCCGGTTTAGGCGTGAAGCGTTGGTTGGGATTCGTTTTTGCCGGAACAACATTGTTAGCTGTTGGTTTTGCATTCTTTGCCTTAGATATTTATCGCAATGTCCCTGACACTTGGTGGTTGCCTGGTCTTAAATGGATTTCATTGCAAGCTTTACCGCGACTAATGCGTGTAGTAATTTTTGGCTCATTAGGCTTGGTGCTTGTAATATGGGGTATTGTTGGATTGAATCGTACAATCTTGCAGCCTTTTCGCCCGCCAGGACAAGATGTTATTGATAAACTTAGGATACACCGCCGTCGTCAGGATGGTCAACAAATTGTCGTAATAGGAGGGGGTCACGGCTTGGCAATGTTGTTGCGTGGCTTAAAAGAATATACACATAAATTAACTGCAGTTGTAACAGTTGCGGATGATGGTGGCTCTTCTGGCCGCCTGCGCGAGAGTCTTGGAATTTTGCCTCCTGGCGACCTTCGCAACTGTTTAGCGGCGCTCTCTAATGATGAAGCACTATTAACGCAATTATTTCAATATCGTTTTGCTAATGGAAATGAAGATCTGGATGGGCACTCTTTTGGAAATCTTTTCATCTCCGCATTAGCTGAAATTACTGGGAGCATGGAAAGTGCCATCGTGGAATCGGGGAGAGTGCTATCCGTTCATGGCCGGGTATTGCCATCATCTTTGCAAGATGTGCGTTTATCAGCTGATATTGTACCGCCATATACTCATCAAGAAGTGCGCATAGTTGGAGAAAGCCGCATTCCAAAAGTTGGTGGTCAAGTTCGCCGTGTATGGTTAGAGCCCAATGATCCACCAGCATTTCCAAAAGTGATCAAAGCAATATTATCAGCCGATTTCATTGTAGTTGGCCCCGGGAGCCTATTTACCAGCCTTTTACCAAATCTACTCATTCCAGATATTACTAATGCAATGAAATCTAGCACAGCATTTAAGGTTTATGTATCTAATATTGCTACTCAACAAGGTGAAACGGATGGGTTCAGCTGTGAAGATCATTTGCGCGTGTTGGATGATCATACAAATGGCGGCATTTTTGATTTAGTTGTGCACAACAATCGATTTAAGGGAGATTTACCTAAAACAATTGAATGGGTAAAAATTAAGGATCAGAAAGCCATCAATTATCCTGTTTATCAAGCTGACTTACTTGATATAAATGAACCATGGCACCATGATTCGGGAAAATTGGCATCTGTACTTATGGCACTGTTTCTAGAACGAACTGGTCCGCTGGTAAAATGATCGAGGAGATGTTGGATATACCCTGGTAAACATAATAGCTTGCGATACAATTAGACTTATAAATTAATAAATATTAAAAAAGAAACTGGAGGCTAAGTATGACTACTCGAATTGGTATTAATGGATTTGGGCGTATCGGTCGACAAATGTTAAAGGCAGTAATGGAATATCACGCTAATGACCTTGAGGTTGTGGCAGTCAATGATCTTTTTCCTGCCGAGACTAATGCTCATCTTTTTAAGTATGACTCTAATTATGGGATTTTTGAAGGCGATGTTAGTGTTGATGACGGTGATTTGATGATTGATAATCACCGCATTAAAGTGTTTGCCGAGCGCGACCCTGGAAATTTACCATGGAAAGACTTAGGGGTAGATGTTGTTATTGAAGCCACGGGTATTTTCAAAGATACAAACAAAAGCCCTGGCCCGCAAGACCATATCAATAAAGGTGGAGCAAAAAAAGTTATTATATCTGCGCCTGCCAAAAATATTGATTTGACGGTTGTATTGGGTGTCAACGAAAATTGGTACAAACCGTTAGAGCATCACATTCTTTCTAATGCCTCATGTACAACGAATTGTCTTGCGCCACCGGTCATGGTAATTGACGAAAAATTTGGAATTGTAAAAGGCTTGATGACCACGATTCACTCATACACAACTACGCAACGCATCCTTGATCTTGCTCATAGCGATCCTCGTCGATCTCGCGCTGCTGCCCTCAATATTATCCCCACAACAACTGGGGCTGCAAAAGCGATCGCGCTTGTTTTGCCTGATTTGGAAGGCAAGATCGATGGTTACTCGTTACGAGTTCCCACACCAACCGTTTCTATTGTTGATGTTGTGCTTGAGGTGGAGAAATCCACTACGGCTGAGGAAGTTAACGCAGCACTTCAGTCTGCAGCAGAAGGCCCCCTATTAGGCATTATGGGCTTTGAGACAAAACCTTTGGTATCAATGGATTTCAAGGGCGATAGCCGCTCGTCGATTGTAGACGCCGCATTAACCACAGTGATGGACGGAACAATGGTAAAAATCGTCGCTTGGTACGATAATGAATGGGGTTATGCTTGTCGCGCTGTTGATTTGGCCGCATTAGTTGCTAAATCGTTATAAGGCAAAATA
>JBDLJO010000206.1:0-4514 GCA_039714275.1 Chloroflexota bacterium
CTCTTTTTTGTGGTACTTGAATTAAAACGATTCTTTTACCATTCGCCTTCTTCAATGAAGAATTTCTTGAATGGGGGAGCAATCAAGATGATGAACAGCAGTGCGGAAAGCATGCCGCCTTGCAGCCATTCCATTGAGTTACGAACAACAAAGCCCTGGATGCTTACAAAAGCAGTCGCCAAAGCGGTGCTGGTAGCGATGTACCAACCAGCTTTTTTCTTCAATGCCATCATGGGGATTGAAACGATCAGCAGGACGGAGGAAATATAGAGCATGAAACCGCCAAGCAGCAGCGCTAAAGTTTGCGGGCTGTAAACAGCTTCTTCCGTAAGAAATTCAAAGGTTTTCCAGTCAAGGTGATCAAGGTTGGTGATAAAACTTGATAACGGGGAAGTGAAGGCTACAGGGTTGGGGTTGGCGGTGATCAAACCATTGGCATCTTCAATGAATCGGCCGGGAATGTGAATGAAATATCGCACGCCGTGCTGCCCGTTCATGAAAACCATACCAGAAATGATGCCCATGAAAGTGAAAGGTACAAATTTTAGCAGCTTGTTTTTGATAGTGTCTTGATCAGCGAAAAGGATAATGTAGTAAATCAGCAGGCTGATAAAGAGGATTGGCATTGCAGGGGGCATGCCGGAAATGGTTGCTTCGGGAACGCCTTTTTCAGGATACTCAGCCAAAACGAGTACGAACCACGGGATTACCATAGTCATACCAGCAACAGCAGGAGCTGCAAACAACCCCAGTACAGTTGCACGTACCCAATGGACACCTTGGGCAAGTTTTTTAGAGAATATTACTGCCAATGAACCGGCGAATACAAAGCTGATGATCCATGCAGAATAGGTTGCCGTAAGTACTGGCACTGCAGGGTAGAAATCAGCATCATGCGGAATCAGGCGGGTAAAAGCCTGATCAAGGGCAATCTTGAGCGTTTGCATAGCCTGTGTGGGGGCAAGCGCCATCAAATAGATGCCGCCCAGAAGAGCCGCCACCATCATGATCGTGCGTTGGGTTTTACTGGTTTCTTGAAACATGTTCAAATCTCCTCGAAAAGATTATTTTGGACTTTTACCGGAGCAAAAGCCGATGACGAATGTTGGTAAAAAAAGATTTTAGTGTGCAATAAACAGATACGGTATAATTTAGCTGTCTAAAAAATACCATTATTCACAATCCCTGTCTTTATAAAAGATTAAATTCACGGCATAAAATGAATTCATTAAGTACCTGTCTTACAGAGAACCCCGTTTTCTCGAAATTATCATCAACAGATCATGCGGAATTGGCGCGCCTTGCTGTTCGCAAGACTTACCGTAAGGGCGAGTTTATTTGTCTGCAGGGGGATAACTGGCCCTATGTGTTGTATATTGCATCCGGACGCCTGGGCTGGTCCATGCTTTCACCAGATGGTAAGCGTCATGTTGTGTTTCGATTGGATGACTGTGATGTTGTTTGGGGGCACTCCCTTTTCGATTCCGGGCCGATGCCCGCTTCGTTAGAAGTGATGGAAGAAAGCGATGTATATTTTTGGTATGGGGAGAACATATTACCCATCGTGTCCAGGAATGTTGATGCTGTTTGGGATATCACCCGTGAGTTGGTCGCTACCATGCGGCAGGTGCGTGAAATTGTCTACGGCTTTGCCTTTCATCCTGTTGCTGGGCGGTTGGCACGCTTGCTGATCAAACATTATCGTCCTGTGGAGGGACAACCGGCCCCCCGTGATCTCACTCTGGACGAGATGGCCGACAGCATCGGCACCACCCGTGAATTGGTCAGTAAAACACTACATCGTTTTGCCGATGAAGGGATTATCGAGATCAGCAGGATGCAGTTTGTCTTTACTAATCGAGATGAACTGGAACAGCTGGCCGGGCATGATGATTGAAGATGTAATAATAAAGATATTAAACAAAAAAACGCTGGAGGGACAAAATGTCTCCAGCGTTTTTTTATTTGAATGCTGCGTTAATTATTCTTCATAAGCCTTCAGCAAACGCTCTTTGAAAAGAGGAATCAGCGCCAGGACCACACAGATCAACCCCAAAATACCGTTCAACCAATAATCGACGGTAGCGGATCGAACCACACCCACAGCAAATCCGACTACCGTGGTGATCGCACCGCCGATCAGCATCAGATACCAGCCAGATTCTTTACGCGTTCCTAGTTTATAGATCGCAGCGGTCAACAGCCACCATCCAACCCACAGGCCAATCCAGCCAAAATAGGTCATCGCAATGCCTTCAGCAAACATCGGGCGCTGAGGATGTCCGTACAGCACGCGGAATGCGGCATGCCCGTTGGCAAAACAATAAGAAGCCGCGACACCGATTGCCATGAATGCCATGAAATCCACAACTTTTTGTTTGGTGTCGCCTTTATCCGCCAGCAAAATAGCGAAATATGGGATTAAGCCAATCATCATGATCGTAGTCGCTGGTGGGAATCCGCCGTATTTCGTGCCGACAAAATTCATCCACGGCACGATCATATAAGCCCCGCCAATTGATGGGAAAGACAGGCAAAATAAAGCCAAGCCACGCGCCCAGGTTTCGCCATTATAGAGCGGTTTGAGGACAAACAAGAGGGCGATCCCAGCGAGCACACTCAATGTACCCCAGAAGGGGAAGAAGAAACTGACCAACCAGGTCGTTAGGGTCAGCAGATGCCACTTGGCATTCCCATCAGCCTTGAACTGCTCAATACGTTCAAGCTGCAGTTCAAGAATTGGGTTTACCATATCGAACGCCTGGAATGGCACAAACGCAATCATAAGTATTGCACCGATCAAGACGATCCAAACGACAGTTTTTGACTTTTTTAACATTTTTTTGCTCCTTTGTGAAAAAAATGATTAATAGCTTCTTTCTATAGGATAGTGAATTTTTATCTCGATTTCCTTGATATTTATCAAGAACTTCACGAACCGAGGTACAATGACTTTTGCTATACAGCCACTTTTCAGATCACGAGAAATAGGTTGAATTTTTTTCGATATTTATTGATGTATGGTACTCCTCATACGATTGAGTTTTGGAGATGGAGAAACCTGTAAATGGATGATTTAATCAAGAAACTTTCACAAGCCGAAGTTTTCGAGAAATTCACCCACCGAGAACGGGAAGAGTTGACACGCCTGGCAACTCGTAGAGTGTTGAAGAAGGGATCGATTTTATGTTGGCAAGGCGACCCTTGGCCCCATGTTCTCTACATTGAATCTGGGTTGCTTAAAGCGGTGATTGGATCCCCAGATGGTGGCATTTACGTAGTATCTACCTGGGAAGATGGCGTGGGGTTTTGGGGGCATACCCTCTTTGATGATGATGGTATGCCGTCAACGATCGAAGCGGTTGAAGATACGATTGTATACCAGTGGCAGGGAAATGAAATTCTCGAATTTGCGATTCGTAATAGTGATGTAACGCTAGCGCTGCTGCGCCGCTGGACTCGTTTAATTCGCAAACGCAAAGAAAGTATTTACAATTTGGTCTTTAGTCCTGTGGCTGGTCGTTTGGCGAAATTGATCATTGACAAATTTATCGATGAGAAAAGCCCAACTGTACAGCGTGATCTAACCCTCGAAGATATGGCATCCATGATTGCTTCTTCACCAGAGGTGATCTGCCGTATTCTCTATCAATTTCAGGATAGTGGATTTTTGCATGTTGATCGTGCTACGATAACATTGCGTGATCGCCAAGGGCTGGAAAATCTTTTGCAACAAGGTTAGGTTATGTGATCATGAAATCCCCCCTATTAGAGAAACTAGCACTAAATCAAGTTTTCGCCTCCCTCAATGAGAGTGATCTGACAGAGCTTGCGCAGCTTTCAATTTCTCGGGATTATGATAAAGATGCCTGGATTGTATTCTATGGTGATATCTGGCCAAATCTGTTTTGGATAGAAAGTGGCTTGATTACCGCGTTGAAAGAATCGCCGGGCGGACGCAGTTTAATTGTCGCCACCATCGAACCAGGGGATGTGTTTTGGGGTACAGCTCTCTTTTTGGATCATGCCCCCATGCCGGTTGGTCTGATCGCCGAAAAGGCCAGCCGTATTCATATCTGGCCCCGCGAGCGCATACTGCCAATTTTCTTACGCAATGGGAAAATGTCTTGGGAATTATCGCGCATGATGGTAAATCGCATGCAGCATGCCAGTGATATCGTAGAGGAATTGGCCTTTCAATCTATCCCGGGACGGCTGGCCCGTCTGTTGATTGATCGATACGGCGAGGAAGATGGCCCCGTTGCCCGTGACCTGACCCTCGATGAGATGGCCGCTCATATTGGCAGCACCCGTGAGATGGTCTGCCGGGCCCTTTATCGCTTTGCCGATGATGATATGATCGAAATCACACGTACGGAATTCACCTTTACCAATCGCGATCAGCTATCACAGTTGGCCCACAAGCACACGGATTGATTTTAATGGTGTTTTTTGGGGTGGTGAACAGCCCCCAATAGTGCCTTTATAAGACTTGATTGCACCCCAGTTTTACC
>JBDLJO010000207.1:0-4487 GCA_039714275.1 Chloroflexota bacterium
ATTATGCCCCAGAATAATGATTCGCTTGTTCGTTTTACAAACATCCAGAAAAGCTACGATGGTGAAACTCTTGTCGTCAAAGACCTCAATATGGATGTTGCCCGCGGCGAATTTCTTACCATGCTGGGTCCTTCCGGATCCGGCAAAACCACTTGCCTGATGATGCTGGCAGGATTTGAACCTGCCACCCATGGCGAAATTTTTCTCAACGATCAGCCCATCAACAATGTCCCCCCGCACAAACGCCAGATTGGCATGGTTTTCCAAAACTATGCTCTATTCCCGCATATGACTGTGGGTGAGAATCTTGCTTTTCCATTGGAAGTTCGAAAGATGGGCAAGAGTGAACGCAAGCAGCGGATCAAAAAGGCCCTTGATATGGTTCAGCTATCTGAATTCGAAAATAGACGTCCCATGCAGCTTTCAGGCGGTCAGCAGCAGAGGGTTGCAGTGGCAAGGGCACTGGTATTTGATCCTGAACTGGTTTTAATGGATGAACCCCTTGGAGCCCTTGATAAAAACCTGCGTGAACAGATGCAGTTTGAAATCAAGCATATTCATGAAGAACTCGGGGTAACAGTAATCTACGTGACCCATGATCAGGGTGAAGCCCTAACAATGTCCAACCGCATTGCTGTATTTGATGATGGTGTCATCCAGCAGCTGGCAGCACCGGATATCCTCTATGAAAAACCGGAAAACGCATTTGTAGCCCAGTTTATAGGAGAAAATAACCGCTTTCTCGGTAAAATCGTAGAGGCAAATGATGAGAGCTGCAAGGTTGAGGTTGACAACGGTGGTCTGGTTCATGCCAAGAGTGTGAATATTGCAGGAGTCGGCAAACGTGCAACGCTTTCACTGCGACCGGAGCGGGTAGTAATCCAGCCGTCCGAAGGCAGCCTGCCTAATATATTCGATGCCCTGGTAAGAGAGCTTATCTATCTTGGTGATCATATCCGTACCCGCGTCGCTGTCTGCGGACACAATGATTTTGTCATTAAAATTCCCAACTCTGCCTATCATGCAACTCTTAATAGAGGAGATGTGGTTAAAGTGGGGTGGGAAATAGAGGACTGCAGGGCTCTGGATCCATCTGACTAAAGCTATAGGCAAAAACAAAGATATAAAACTAAAACAGAACAAAAAAGGAGAAAACTTATGAACAAAGTAATGAAACAGATGTTAATCGCTATCATGGTTGTCGCTTTCACAGGCGGCATTGCTCTGGCAGAGACTGAAATGGTTATAGTCTCATGGGGTGGAGCGTACACTGCCAGCCAGCAGAAAGCTTATCACGAACCCTATATGAAACTGAATCCTGACATCAAAATCATCAATGATGACTCCGCAGGTACCGGAGCTGCCAAACTGCGGGCGCAGGTTGAAGCTGGAAATGTAACCTGGGATCTTCTGGATGCGGTTGCTGCCGATGCCATTGCCCTTTGTGATGAAGGACTTATCGAAGAGATTGATTTTGTCAAGGATATAGCGGCTGCACCGGACGGCACCCCTGCTTCCGAGGATTTTGGCGATCTGATTGTCTGCCCCTGCTTTATCCCCCAGATTGTCTACTCCACAACTTTTGGCTATCGTTCAGATAAATTTGCTACGCCGCCCACAACTATTGCAGATGTATTCGATCTTAAAAAATTTCCAGGTAAGCGCTCCCTGCAAAAAGCAGCCATTGATAACCTGGAGTGGGCACTCGTAGCTGATGGTGTTGATGTGAAAAAAGTTTATGATGTATTGTCAACTGAAGAAGGTGTGAATAGAGCTTTTAAAAAACTTGATACAATTAAAGATAGTGTAATATGGTGGTCCAAAGGTGCTCAGCCCCCTCAACTTCTTGCCGATGGTGAAGTTGTCATGGCATCAGCCTATAACGGCCGTCTCTTTAATGCCATTGCCGTGGAAAAACAACCCATTGCCATGCTGTGGGACGCTCAGATCTTTGATCTTGATGGATGGGTAGTTCCAAAGGGTGCCCCCAATAAAGAAAAGGTTATGACATATGTTAAATGGGCCACTGATACCCAGCGCCTTGCAGATCAGGCAAAGTTTATCTCCTACGGTCCTGCACGTGCATCATCAGCCCCTCTGGTTGGAAAGCATGCTGAGCTTGGCATTGACATGAAACCTCATATGCCTACAGCTCCGGCTAACGCAAAAAGAATCGTAATGAAGAATCACATGTGGTGGGCAGATCATCAAGTTGAGTTAACTGAACGATTTAACGCATGGCTTGCTAAATAAAAGAAGTCAACAATAAATAGTAAGCTTTAATGATCGGGGCTGGTATAAAACCCGGCCCCTTTATTTAATATTAAATTTTAGTAGATGCAAGGATTTAAATAAAGCCGAAATGACAGATCCAGATACAACCCCGGAAGTTCTGACAACTGCAGATGGTGTACCGCTGAAGATAAGCCTGAAACGTGCCATGCGCAGAAAAATGATTAATTCTCTGCTGCTGGTGGCACCTCTTTTTCTTTTTATTCTACTTACCTTTCTGGCTCCCATTACAGATATGCTACTGAGAAGTGTTGATAACAAGATTGTTGAAGAACTGCTTCCACGAACCGTTCCACTGATTGCAAGCTGGGATGAAAAAGGTGAGGAATTGCCGGGAGAAGATGTCTACCACGCCATGGTGGAGGACATTAAGGAGGGAGCTGCCACAAAGACTATCCTGCGTCTGGGCCGGCGGATGAATTTTGAACGGGCAGGCATGTCAAGTCTGTTCCGAAAATCTGCACGTGAGCTCAAACGTCTTAAGCAACCGGATTCTTACAAAGCCGCAATGCTGAAAGTTGATAAGAAGTGGGGCGACATTAATGTATGGCGGTTAATTAAACGGGAAAGTGGTTCCTTAACTTTGTCGCACTTTCTTTCAGCCTGTGACCGTCAGTTTAACGATGACGGCTCCATTGGGCCGAAACCTGAATACAAACAGATATACATTAAGCTGTTTGGCCGCACGTTAACCCTCAGTCTGGTCATCACCTTGATGACCATCATCCTGGCGTATCCTATTTCCTATCTTCTGGCTACACTTCCCACTAAGCGCAGTAATCTTTTGATTATTTTAGTGTTGCTGCCTTTCTGGACATCCCTGCTGGTACGCACCAGTGCCTGGATTGCCCTGTTACAAAAAGAGGGTGTTTTAAACGACCTTGCAGTATTCATTGGATTAATTTCCAATGATCACCGCATTATCATGATCCACAACAAAATCGGTACTGTTGTGGCAATGACCCATATTCTGCTTCCCTTCATGGTGCTGCCCCTTTTCAGTGTCATGAAGACAATTCCAAAGAGTTACATGCGTGCTGCCCGCTCCATGGGTGCCACGCGATTCACTGCCTTCAGGCGTATCTATTTTCCCAACTCCATCCCGGGAATAGGAGCCGGAGCAATTCTGGTGTTTATTCTCTCTATCGGTTACTACATTACACCGGATCTTGTAGGCGGGGTATCTGGAACATTTATCAGCAATATGATTGCCTATCATGTCCAGGGATCCCTTAACTGGGGTTTGGGAGCCGCCCTTGGAATACTGCTTTTAATGCTTGTGCTGGCACTCTATATTCTCTATGATAAAGTCGTTGGTATTGACAACATGAAACTTGGATAAAAAAAATGGCTAAACTACCTCCATATACAACAACCGGCGGATACATCTGGCATTATACCTATCTTTCAATCTGCGGACTGATCTTTCTCTTTTTGATTTTTCCCATCCTGGTCATTGTACCGCTCTCATTCAATGCCATTCCCTACTTCTCATTTACAGAGAAGATGCTTTCATTTGACCCGGAGGGCTATTCACTGCGCTGGTATATTGAATTTTTCAACAGCCTTAACTGGCAGGGAGCCATAAAAAACAGTTTTATTATTGCCCTGTTTTCAACTTTAATTTCAACTTTTTTAGGCACTCTTGCTGCATTGGGGCTCAGCCGGCCCAATTTTCCTTTTAAGACAACGATCATGGGAATTTTAATATCACCCATGGTTGTCCCATTGATTATCTCTGCAGCCGGCATGTTCTTTTTTTATTCCCGCATTGGTCTGCAGGGGACTTTTGTAGGTGTTATTCTGGCACATGCTGCTTTGGCCACACCCTTTGTTGTGATCACTGTAACTGCAACGTTGGTAGGTTTTGACCGCACCCTCTCCCGTGCTGCCGCCACATTGGGCTCTTCTCCGACGCGCACCTTTTTTAAAATTACGGTTCCTCTGATTACTCCGGGAGTTATTTCCGGTGGTTTGTTTGCCTTTATCACCTCTTTTGATGAAGTGGTTGTTATCCTTTTTGTGGGAAGCTACCAACAACGCACTATTCCCTGGCAGATGTTCTCCGGTATTCGAGAACAGATCAGCCCAACAATTCTGGCAGTGGCTACGATACTTACTCTCTTTTCCATTTTATTGTTGACTGCCACTGAACTGCTGCGCCGCCGTAACGAACGTATGCGGGGAATGACACC
>JBDLJO010000208.1:0-4455 GCA_039714275.1 Chloroflexota bacterium
GATTCTCGCTGGATGGGTGAATAGGTATCCTCCCCGGGTGCAACATCATCGAGCGGCCCGGCAAAGAACTGATGCCCTTCCGGTGGGCGGCGAAATTCCAGCGACAGCACTCCCGGCATATTGGGATAGGGCATATTGGTGACCGGGTCCAGTCGAATATCCCAGATTTTATGACAGAAGTCGCATGAAATACCTTCAATCTCAATGTCTGTGAGATACGTTGGATCAGCGCTGTAGGCACCATTAACCGCCGCAAGCGGCGTATGGCAGGCCGCACAGTTGCCGGCTGTTTCGGGGAAATCCAATTTATATCCGGGACCGTAATAAGGCTGGTTTGGATCGGGGCGTATTGGAAAGCTGCCGTAATCGCGATTGTAACCATAACGAGTAAGTGGGCTTTGGTTGCCGTCCACATCTGAACCGCTGTACATGGTCAGAAAGCGTGGGTTGGTCGCCGCCCCTGCATGAGCATCCAGCAGCCACTCATCCACCGGCAGAGGGAAATCCACATCACTCCCAACCATGCTGTGACAGCCCGCGCAGCCCTGGTCTTCTCCCTGACCCGGATGATAAAGGGAAGGCAGCCAGGCATAATCCGGGTTATCCTCATCCGTGTGGGCGTGAAGGTGAATCTCAAGTTCATCATCCCCCGGGGAGGCTTCAGCACCCCCAATATAGTATCCCGCAGCCCAGGCAGTGACGTAAACCATCCCTTCAGGTTTCAGGCCGGTGAGGAAAAATTGCCCGCCGGCATCTGTCGTTACGGAATTTTCAGCTGCTTTAATGCGCACCGTTGCCCCAACCACCGGCCCGGATTCATCCAAAACACGCCCGGAAATCACATCAGAAGAAGCCGATTCGCCACATGATACCAACAAACTTGCGAATATTAGGGCAACAGCAAGCCCTTTGAATTTCCTTTTAGTCACTCGTCTTTCTCCGTTGGATAACCCAAAACCCCATGATGGCTAAAGGCAGTACCATCGCGCCGCTGCACAACGATCCATCTGGGCTGGTCGTTTCGGGGGGTTCACCAGGTTCTGGCGGAGGTTGGGAATCGGCTGGGGGTTCGGTAACAGGCAGTGGTTGAACTAGTTCTGATTCTGGTTCCGATGATGATTTGGGTACTGGCGCCTGTCCATTCAAGTCCAACCGAAACACACCACCCCCGTCAATTCCAACATAAAGATGTTTGCCATCACTCGAGATATCAAGATCTAAGGCAGCACGGTTAAGCAGCCCATGATTAATTTTCATCCAACTTACCCCACCATCTATAGACTGGTACACGCCGCTTAACAAGTCGCTCGTATATGCAATCCGCGAATCCGTTGGATCAAAGATAATGTCGTGCAAGGATCCATTCGCCTCAAGTCCTGAAATTCCTGGCTGCCAGGTCTGACCACCATCCCGGCTGATGTAAATACCCAACTGATCCAGTCCAGCTAAAAGGCAAGTTGAATCTATTGGATTCACGGCAACTGCCCGGACAGGCATTCCACCTGGTAAACCGGGCAGCATTGTCCAGATGGCGCCAGCATCCTCAGAACGGAAGAGTCCAGTGCCGGTAGCAGCATAAATCACCTTTTCATCATCAGGAGCAACCGTAATATCAATTATTTCGGGTCTCCCTGGAATTTCACCGTTCACGGATTCCCAGGAAGTGCCTCCATCTTGAGAAACTATCAGTGCGTATCCATCTCCAGTCATTTCCGCACAGCTTTCGTGCAAACGATAGCACAGGTCATGCGTCAGGCTTGCGTAAACAATAGCTGGCTTTGATGGCGTAAAGATGAAATTGCTGGCAAACAACCCGAGCAGCTTGCCTCCACTTTTAAGACCTATCATTTCAAATGAAAGGTTGGTGAGTCTTAGATGCCAAGAGTGCCCGCCGTCATATGATTCGAGTATGGCTGTGCCAGCTATATCACTAAGCAATAAATGGCCTGACTGCTGGGGGTCCATTCTGATTGTGCCTTGTTCGAAAGACATGCCGAAATCAGATGGCGAGTAACTCAGACCATTCCAGCTGAGACCGCCATCTTCGGAGAGCCACGCTCCACTCTTTCCAGCCGCATATATACGGGCTGGATTACGTGGGTCTACCGCTACGGAACGCAGCGTAGCGCCGGTATAGCCCTGGCTGGCTTGTTCCCAAGTTTGACCGCCATTTTCGGATAGAAAGTTTCCACCACTATAGTTGTTGATGAAAAGCCGTCCTGGATCACGCGGATCACACTGAATATCAATCGGAAAGCCTGGAATGATACCTGATAAACCCCAGTATCCATCCTCGGCTGTCATTTGATTCCAATTTTTTCCAGCATCCTGACTGCGATACACTGCTAAATCACTGGCTGCATAAGCAATATTTGGGTCAGATGAGCATATTTCGACAGCCGCAAAGGCTTCGCCATGTCTAGCTGAAGACAACACTCGTTTCCATTGTTCACCTCCATTCTCCGTGCGGAAGATTCCCCCTATAGAGTGCCCGTGTGCTATCCCATATTGTTCGAAGAAATCTATACGCCCTTCAGTTGTATGTCCTGCAGCTGCCAAAAGAATCTCTGGATCTTCAGGATGCATATACAGGCTGCCGAGATAGAGCATTTCCAGGCCGTTGGCTTCATTCTGTATTTGCCAGGTTTCGCCGCCGTCCATAGATTTTAGAATTCCAATACCCCCAATCGGCTCTGTTTCTGGGTCGCCTTCACCCACTGCCCCGCGGTCAAAAAGACCGGTTGAAACATAGAGCACTTCCGGATCACGCGGGTTAATCCACATATAACGGGTCAGGCTGGAAGGCATACCGCCATCCCAGATGACATGCCACTGCTCTCCGGCATTTGTTGTCTTGTATACCACTCCACCCGTACCCAATCCCCACACCGCCGGACCACCCCCTGCCATCGAGGTGGTTTCTCCCATTGCATATACGATATCAGAAGAACGCGGGTCGACAGTGAAGCCCCTAAAGGTCAGGAAATCGTACTCAATAGTCACACCATTGTCGCGTTGTTCCCAAGTCTTCCCGCCATCCACTGACCGATAAATATGACCGGTATCATTAGTGCCAGACCAGATAATCTGAGAATTATGAGGATCAACCGTCAGGCAAAATATGGGTAAACCATCACCGGTCTTTCCAGCCTGTTTTGGGATGCCTTGATTGGATGGTTTCCAAGTTTTGCCATTATCCGTGCTTGTGTGAATACCGGCAAAAGCATCGGTTACATACCAGATATCAGGATTGTCGAAGTTATAGCGGATGTCATAGCCCATACCACCAGGAGGTCCACCTGTGCGCACCCAACTTAATTCTGAAACCGGGAGAGGTTCTGACGAATCTCCACCTGGCTCTTGGGGCTGAGATGGCTCATCAACTGGCTCCTGGCTTGTTCCCACTTCGATGATCAGCTCATCAAAGGAAACTGCAACATCTCCTTCCGCGCGCAGGACCACCCCTCCGGGAGGCAGCACTTCCGGGGAAATTCCATCCAAGATTTGCTCGCCATTTAGATAGACAATATGGGTATCGCCAGTATTCTCAATCTTGAGCTCTTGCCACACTTCCTGCGGCACATCGATTGGAGCGAAGCCAAGCTCTATGAGTTCCCCCGGTTGATCTACCAAAAGGCGAATTCCCTCGTTTCCCAGGTGTACCATAAAACTACCCCCATCTCCTGCTTGATAGTGGAAGGCCACAGCACCATTACCAACCCATTTAAATCGCAGTTCGGCCAAAATATCCGACCACATGCCGCCGTGGAGGGCAAAACCATTACCCTCGATGAACAGCGCACCATCGATTACCATCACATTATCCGTCTGTTCCCAGTCAGGTAGTTCGGGGTTATCAAAGGAACTTCTAAAACCGCCCTCTTGCGCAATGCTTGGGGAAATTAATAGCAGCACAATACCAACAAGCAACAGCATTGCGATTGTTCGGAAACAATTTTTCGCATTCATTGTCCACTCCTCTCATAAAATGCGGTGAATAAAATCTTGATGGACTCTTAAATTTTGGGGTACGGATAAGAACTGCTGGTTTTCTCTCCACCCATCGTTATGAAATTGCCGCCAACTGTTTTGATCTAGGGGAGAGCCCCCAATAATAGGATAATAAAATCAGAGGAAAATGCAAGTACTATTTATAACGGCGCAGCATCTACTGCAAAGCTAAAAACAGTACCACTCTACTGCCCAATATGATTGGTTTTTTCAGCTTATGGGATGGAAACTGTCTCCCAGGTATCTGGTGAAAATGCTAATTCAAGCGGAAACCCACCTTCAAATGAACCCATGCAGGCATCATTGAGATCATTTGGCCAGGAGAATTTTTGGTTATTGCCAGTAGCCAGCATGAATGTCACCGCCAACCGCAGCTCTTTGCCCCCCATTTCAATTTGATACTCTAACTCCTGCGGGGTTCCCATACGAGTGTTGATGGACACC
>JBDLJO010000209.1:0-4416 GCA_039714275.1 Chloroflexota bacterium
CGCACCCAATAGAAAGTGATCAATGATAAAAGAAATGCCTGGGTCATCACCTCCAACCAGCCGGGAAAATGCTCGGCAAAAGGCAATGTCGTGTAGATCATTCCTTCAATTGAACCGGGGGCCGCGCCAAACGTAGAGACAACCCCCAGCACGATCAGGGTGATCCACATCACCAGCCATCCATCGGACTTTCTAAAGAAACGCTCACGCAGCAAGAAAAATACGACCCCAAACAACAACCCCCTGATCGGTTGGAAGAGTGGGCCGGCCATGATCAGTGGATGGTCAAAGGGGCGCATATAGACATTGAGCGGCGGCTCGATGAAAAAGGTTTCATAGCTGAGCACAATTGAGGCAAGCATGCCCATCACCATATAGCTAACTGTATGCACAATTGTGGTTTTGATCAATATGCTGCTTAACTTTAATTGTTGGATGTTCATAGATGATTCTCCTAATTATGATCTGTACTTTCGATATTGATATCAGGTAATTTTGAACTATCAAAAAGGTACAAGATACACCCCTCTTTTATGAGATGCTTATCTTGTGTTGATGTTATGCGATTAACAACCCCATTACGTACGGCATCAGAGCAAGGATTGCCAGGAATGTGCGGGTGCGATGATTGGTATTCTGGTTGTCCCATTTGAATAGATAGACTGCCAATCCTAGGGCTGCTACACCCCCCAGCAATAAAATCCAGACCGATATCCAGGGATTAAAATCTGACCCGCTGTTCATGGCCAATCCATTAAAAGCATTCATGGCGTGTGTAGCGGGAAGCATGAGGGCGATTTTCTGGGCTGCGGTTGGCAGCAGGCTAAAGGGGAACATCAAGCCGCCGATCAGCATGGATGGCAGAAAGACAGCTTGAGACCATAATACGGTGATTCGCGAGCTAGATGAAATTACACCAATCAACACGCCGAGACCTGCGCTGGCAAAGGCAAGCGAGATGAAGACGACAGTAAAGTTGATCCAATTTACAGGTGAGGGCGCATCAAATAACAGGGGTGCAGTCGAAGCAATAATGAGCCCCATGATCGCCAAGTGGACCATGGTGGTCATTATCGAGATGAGCAGAATTGAAAATGTCGGCACACCGGCTATTTTATAGCTGCGGTAAATGCCGCGCTCACGCGCATTTACCAAGGGGTCCGGGATACCCAGCAAAGTTGCTGTCAGGATGGCAAAGGTCGTCATTGCAGGCACCAATACATCTTGAAAGATGGGATTTATTTCTGCCATAATGAATCCCATCATCAAGTAAAAACCTAATGGGAATAGATAATTCAACAACAGCAGGGTCTTATTGCGGATACCGGTACGGAATTCAAAAGCAAAATGTTGTATGAAGGCGTTCATTGGTTTAATCCTTTGGATGTGATCTCCAGGAATCGATCTTCAAGTGAGGGGCGTTCAACTCGTAGATCAATAAGGGTGTCATCTTCGGTTTGCAGATGATCGATAATCGCGGCAACGGTGATGCCAATGCTTTCACTGAAGTAAATTTGATAATTACCTTTGGTGGTATGGTGGCATACCCCGGGAAAGATGATAGTTTGTTCTATCAGGGTGCTGTTTTGGGTACGAACAGAAATCTTTGTCAATTGACTGCCGGTGGCCGTTATTTCCAGTGGGGTGCCTAAAGCAGCTAAATTACCGTCAAGCAGAATGGCTATGCGGTCCGATAATTCCTCTGCTTCGGCCATATCATGGGTTGCCAAAATGATCGTGGCACCTTCGGATCGCAGCTCTCGCATCAAATCATGCAGTTCCGCTCGAGTGGCGACGTCCAGCCCGGCGGTTGGTTCGTCTAAAAACAATACTTTTGGATCGTGAGCAACAGCTAATGCCAAAGCCAGGCGGCGCTGTTGTCCGGTTGAGAGCTGATGGTATTGGGTAACGCGTTTACTTGCTAACCCTAAACGATCCAAAAGATCAAAGCGAGGATCTACTTTGTGGTATGCGCAAAAAAGCCTCATCGCCTCATCGGGGGTGATGGTATCCGGCAAACCGGATGACTGCAGTTGGACACCAATGATATTGCGAAGTAGATGATGCTGTTTTGCAGGGTCAATCCCGGCAACGGACAATCTACCGCCGTTGGGCTGACGCAGTCCCTCCAAACTTTCAAGAGTACTCGTTTTTCCAGCACCATTGGGTCCTAATAAAGCAAAGATCTCACCACCATAGACATTAAAAGTAATTCCTTTGACAGCCTTAAAGTCCCGGTAAGTTTTTGTGAAATCTTGGACCTGAATCATTGCTTGATTCATATTTTTCTCCTTTATTGGATGTGTGCGTATATAACTTGTCGTTAGTCTAGCGGTAAAATGAATCTTTCACATCGCCCAAGCAGGTGGGAGACATTGTCCTTAAGTACAATATCCATTTGCCCGATGCAGCAAAGGCGAAATGGTATAAAATATCAACAGGTAATCCTATGACCAAGAATTCCCGCTTCCAAAAAATCAGAAGTTATTTTTCAATGCCGGACAAGATTGAGGCTGAAGACTATCGCTTATTTCGTCCTTTTTATATTTTCTTGATCCTGGCGCTTTTGTTCATATATGGCTATGCACTCTACAGCCAACCCGAACTGCGCAAACCCGGTCAATTTATGGTATTTAGTGTACTGATGCTGATCCATATTGTTTTACATTGGCTCAGCATCGCGCTGATACAGCGATCTGATCTGGAAGTGCCTTATATTATGGTGCAGTCCGTGATTGCATTATTGATCGTTTATATGGTAGATGAATTGGGTTTGGCTTTTGGCCTGATCGCCGCAATGATTGGTGAATCCATAGGGATTTTGCGAAAAAGACGCGGCACGGCAGTATTCGTAGTAATATTCCTGCTGACGGGGATGTTCGGTGCACTGCAATTGTCTGGGAAATATTCTGGGCCGGTTACCTGGATTATAGCCATTCCGTTAATCTTATTCGTTGTTATTTTTGTGGAATTGTACAGCCGTCAAGATGAAGCTCGTCAGCAAGCCCAGGGTTTATCAAAAGAACTAGAAACAGCAAATCAAGCGCTGACCCAATATGCCGCTCAGGTTGAAAATTTGACTCTGCATGCTGAACGGGAACGGATGGCATTTGAATTACATGACACTTTGGGACAAGGCGTGGCTGGGTTAGTGCTGCAGTTGGAGGCGGTAAAAAACCATTTGGAAAATGGGCGCTCAGAAAGAGCAGAGCAGATCGTTTTCCAGGCTATGCAGAAGGCTCGCATAACTTTGGCGGATTCACGCGCAGCGATTGATGGTCTGCGCGAACCACAAAATGACCAAATATCTTTATCAGAATCAATCATGCAGCTGACAGCGGAATTTAAACAAAACAGTGGGGCAGAAATTGACGTAAATATCTCACAATTGCCAGCAGGATCAGATATTCCAGGGTTGGTGGTTGAGCATGCAAAGAGAGTAATTTCTGAGGCCTTGTTCAATATCACTCAGCATGCTCAGGCCAGCAACGTCTCGTTAACTGCAGCAATTAACGCCAATCAATTAGAAATTGTGGTCAAAGATGATGGGCTAGGGTTTGATCAAGCACGTATCGGTCAGGATGGACACTATGGTTTATTGGGCATAAAAGAACGCGCCCAGCAGCTTAGTGGGAACTGTGAGATCATCAGCCAGCCCGGTCAAGGGACCAAAATTAAGATGATCATTCCCTTGGAACAGGAGGATCGCCAAATATGACTGATCACATTCGAATCTTGGTCGTTGATGATCACGCGATCATTCGTGACGGCATAAAATTAATCGTGGAGACGGTTGACGGGATCGAAGTCGTAGGAGAGGCTGAGGATGGCCGGGGGGCATTGGAACAAGTGAAATTACTTAATCCAGATGTGGTATTGATGGATCTGCGTATGCCGGAGATGGATGGATTAACGGCCATAAAACACTTGAGAGAAGAACATCCACTAGTCGCTATCATTATCTTGACCACTTATAATGAAGATAAGTTAATGCATCAAGGACTCCAGTTGGGGGCGCAAAGTTATTTACTCAAGGATGTTGACCGGCAAACCCTGGTACGGGCTATCAAGGCCGCTGCCCGAGGAGAGATTCTTCTGCAACCAGAGATATTAGAGCGCATTCTAAATCAGGGTGAAATACAAGAAAACTCAAGGGCGCGCGAGCATGCAGACTCCATTCTTACCGAGCGAGAAATTGAGGTTGTGCGCAGGGTGGCAGCAGGAGAACGAAACAAAGAGATCGCCAAACACTTAGGGATCAGTGAAAGTACAGTAAAAGCACACCTCACGCATATCTTCAACAAATTGGATGTGGACTCCCGAGCAGGAGCTGTGGCGGTTGCCGCAGAGCGTGGTTTACTGTCATCGACCAAGTGATACAGATGAATTGCTCACCATCATGTTCAAAGGGCAGCT
>JBDLJO010000210.1:0-4393 GCA_039714275.1 Chloroflexota bacterium
CGTATGCATGCCCAGGTCTTCTTTACCGTGTATCAATTTAAAAAAATCGATTTCGCCGCCATCTTTATTAATAATGTTTTATTGGGCGATTTGATGGAAAAGTAAATTGGCGAATTTATCAATCCTTGAGTATACTAATTAGCCGTTTAGAATATTTGGATCTTCGAATAGAACTCACGTTAACCTTCGTTTTTGATATTTTTTCATTTTACGCAGGGGAAACGGGGCGTATTTTTGATCATATTTGGTAGGAGTAAAACATGAAACGCAAATTATTTTCAGCAATTTACATGGCTTTTGTGGTGAGTTTGGTTTTTGCATCAACCGCCCAGGCCGCTTATATTGACCCCAATACGGGAGGCATGCTTTTCCAGGTATTGGCTGTTTTATTTGGTCTTTTCTCAGGCATTCTCTTATTTTTCTCCAGTCAGGTGAAAAAGGGGTTTTATCGTCTGACGCGTGCATTGCGGGGCAAAGAGTCGCCATCCTCGGATGATGAACCGGATCAAGGCGCCGAAGGCAATTAGAACGAAGCACCCCAGTAACGCTGGAGCATACGATGAAAACGATATTGTTAGGATTAGATGCCTTTGATCCTCAAGTTTTTGAGCGCTTATTAGAGCGTGGGCAAATGCCCAATTTGGCGCGCTATGTTGATAAAAGTGGATATGCGCGCTTTGAGGTGACCAACCCGCCGCAAAGTGAAGTTTCCTGGACCAGTATCGCGACCGGGCAAAATCCGGGCATGCATGGCATCTTCGATTTTGTCCATCGTAATCCGGCCACTTACACACCTTATGTTTCTTTGCTGCCTACAAAAAAGGGTTTTGGCGGGACGCAGTTTCGGTCACCATTTACGGCGCGTACAATTTTTGATCATTCGGTTCAAAAAGGTTATCAGGCTACTGCCCTGTGGTGGCCGGCAACTTTTCCGGCCCGGATCGAATCTCCTGCCAGAATTTTACCCGGATTAGGCACCCCCGATATTCATGGAAAGCTGGGTACAGGCACGCTCTTTACCACGGATCCAGGGATGGAAACTGAAAATTTAAAAACACCAGTCGCCCATCTGGAGAAAAAAGGGAGCGGGCTTTATCGCGGCGCTCTCAAGGGCCCTATTCGAAAAAAGCGCTCTGGTACCGAAGATTCAGAAATGAATTTTGAGGTAGAGATTGTCGATGGCAATTGCGCTCGGCTGCGCATCGGATCACAAGCCATTGATCTGTCGCTGGGACAGTGGAGCCCGGTTTTTGAAGTTGTTTTTAAAGTTGGCATGTTTTACAAATTGCGGGCTGTTACGCGTGTCATCTTAACCCAAATTGAACCCGAATTACGCTTGTACTTCTTGCCCCTCCAGATCCACCCTTTACATTCTCCCTGGCGTTATGCAGCACCGGGTGGGTTTGTCAAACGCACCTGGCAGGAGCACGGACCCTTCCTTACCATTGGGTGGCCTCAAGATACCACCGGATTAGAAGACGGCTGTATGAGTGATGATCATTTCCTTGCTTTGGCCGATTCGATATTTGAGACTCGTGAACGTATTTTTATGCATCAGCTGGATAACTTCAAGGAAGGTATTCTGGCCTCAGTCTTTGATACCATGGATCGAGTCCAGCACATGTTTTGGCGCGACCGCCAGGATGTGATTGAGGCCTGGTACCAGAAATTAGATGGCCTGGTTGGGCGAGTTGAAGAAAAGATGAGCCAGCGCGGCCTGGATTCAGCCAATCTGTTGATCGTCTCAGACCACGGCTTTGCGGATTTCGACCACAAGGCACATCTCAATCGTTGGTTGTTAGATCATGGGTATCTCGTTGCTCAAGCTAATCAAAATTCGGTTTCCGGAAATTTGCGAGATGTAGATTGGACAGAGTCTCAGGCATACGCCATAGGTTTGAACAGTATTTATTTTAATATGGCGGGTCGTGAGGGGCAGGGTATTGTAGCGGGTGCGGATGCCTTATCTATCCGGGAAAAACTCAAAAATGATCTTTTAGCCTGGCGCGGTCCAAATGGCAGCGCCGTTGTGCAGCAAGTATATTTCCGGGAAGATGCCTTGTCTGGACCATTAGCGCAGCACGGCCCAGATTTATATGTGGGATACGCTCCTGGGTATCGAGCTTCAGCACAAACAGGACTTGGTCAATGGGAAGCCGCTTCTCTGGAGCCCAATCATGACCATTGGGGAGCAGATCACTGCATAGACCCGGCGGCAGTACCGGGGGTCCTGTTTTCTAACCAGGGCTTGCAGAATTACCCACAGCCTTCATATCGTGATATACCCAAATTAGCCGTTGGGAGTGAAATTGGTGAAAGCAGTTCCGCCCCACCGCCGGTATCGGATGATGAAGATCAAGATGTCCTTGAAGAAAGGTTGAAGAGCCTTGGCTATCTTTAGCGAGCGTATCCCATCGAAGAGGGAACTCTTCTTGGTGTTTGGCGCCTGCGTTGTCCCAATCCATATTTGGGCCATTGTTAACGCTTTGCGGGCCACATCGTCATGGATTCTCTCGATGAATCTTTGGGATGTTTTGGGCACCTTTGCGTACACACAAGCGATGGCTTTTGTTGAGAGTCTGCTTTATCTGTTGGGTTTAGTAGTTTTATCTATCGTACTGCCCTTATCATGGATGCGCCGGCGGTTTGTAGTTCAGGGTGCTGTTTTGGCTTTTGTTGTTTCTATCAGCAGTATGATCACTGTCTATTATAGTGATACTTTACCGATTTGGACGAGAAACGGCTTGCTTCAGTGGTTGATGGTGATCATTTTCATAAGCATTGTCATTTCTTTTCTCTTGTCTCGTATTCCAAAAGCAGAAAAAATGATCTCTCAGATCGTTGAGAAGATGACGATATTAGCCGCATTATATATATTGATTGATATGCTCAGTATTGTAGTGATTTTCTTTCGAAATATTGGTTAGAACATAATGGACCCATCCTTAAATCGACGAGATTTTTTGAAATTAATGGCAATGCTGCCGTTATTGCCATCCATTAACCATCCTCTCTGGCAATTAAACGCCGCCCGCGATGAGATGGTCTCGAAAGACCCTTCTGCTCCAAATATCCTGATTTTAGTATTTGATGCGCTTTCAGCAACCAATATGTCGTTATATGGTTACCCGCGCGCTACAACGCCTAATTTGGATAGATTTTCCCAGAAGGCAACCGTATTCCATCGTCATTATGCCGGGGGTACTTTTACGACACCCGGTACAGCATCCCTGCTCACGGGGGCGTATCCCTGGTCGCATAGAGCGTTTCACCTTTATGGAACTGTAGATAAGAAATTTGAGCAGCAGAATGTTTTCCAGGGACTCCCTGCAGATACTTATTATCGGACAACATATACCCATAATGATTTAGCAGCAGCACTGCTGTACCAATTCAGGGATGATCTGGATTTATTTAAGAAGATTTATGAACTCTCGCTATATTATGAAATCCCCCTTGCCGATACGCTCTTTGAGCAGGATCATAACGCAGCCTTTTTAGGGGAAAGAGTGATTGTTCGGGGACAGCGCGGGCAAAGCCATCAAATGCCTAGTTCCTTGTTGGCGGGAATGCTGCACAAAATATGGAGGACAGCCTCAAAGGGGAGCATTCAGCATCAATATCGAGATCTATTCCCAAGGGGTGTGCCATCGACTAATGCCGCTCCGCTATTCTTTTTATTGGAAGATGCCATTGATTGGGTTCAGGCTGAGACTAATCGTAAAACCCCTTACTTGGGTTATTTTCATTTTTTCCCGCCGCATGAGCCTTATAATACTCGGCACGAATTCGTAAATATTTTCAAAGATGGTTGGTCACCAGTAAGCAAACCTGCGCATCGCTTTTCTGATGGGATCGATCAAAATACCCTTGATAAGCAGCGGCGTCATTATGACGAATTCATTGCTTACGCAGACGCTGAATTCGGGCGCCTTTATAGCTACATGGAGCAGGAAAATCTCCTTGAGAATACCTATATTATTGTTACCTCAGATCACGGCGAAATGTTTGAGCGCGGCATTCTTGAGCACATTACACCCACCCTTTATGAACCGCTTGTGCATATCCCCTTACTGATCTCTCGCCCGGGACAGCATCAGCGTATTGATGTGCAGGACCCGACCAGTTGTGTTGACCTACTGCCTACGCTGTACCATATTACCGGGCAGCCTGAACCTGCAGCGAGTGACGGCCAGATTCTGCCAACCTTTGGGGAAAGAGACCCATCCCCGGAGCGCAGCATATTTACGATGGATGCAAAAAGCAATCCAAAAATGGGGCCTTTAGTAGAAGGTTCTGTTGCATTGATCAAAGGACGTTATAAGTTGATCCATTATCTTGGTAGTAACGATGCAGCTCTTGGATACGAATTTTACGACCTTGAGCACGATCC
>JBDLJO010000211.1:0-4356 GCA_039714275.1 Chloroflexota bacterium
CATGCAAAAACACAGGTGGCAAGGGCGGCTGAAGCGGTTCAGACGCTGCTTGAGCGCGGTGAGGTAGCTTACGGTATCACGACAGGTTTTGGGGCGTTCAAAGATCGGGTGATTCCGCTGGATGAAGTGAAAATACTGCAGAAAAATATCATTATGAGTCACGCCGTAGGGACAGGTGATCTGTATGATATCCCCACCACGCGGGCCATTATGCTGATTCGCGCCAACACACTGGCGCGGGGTCATTCGGGGATTCGATTATCTACCTTAGAACTGCTCCTTGATATGCTGAATGCAGGCGTATACCCGACGATTCCCGAGAAAGGGTCGCTGGGCGCCAGCGGAGATCTTGCTCCCCTGGCCCATATGGCGCTGGTGATGATCGGCATGGGTGAAGCAGAATACCAGGGTGAAATGCTCCCCGGAGCTGAAGCCCTGGCGCGCGCGGGACTAGAACCTGTCGAACTAGCGGCTAAAGAAGGTCTGGCATTGACCAACGGGACATCAGTAATGTGCGCGCTGGGCACACTGATCGTTCACCAAGCTGAGCGTCTGTCTGGCACTGCCAGTGCCGCAGGTGCTTTGAGCCTGGAAGCCCTTCACGGAACACCGCTGGCCTTCGATGAGCGCATTCACAACCTGCGGCCCTTTCCACGACAGGTAGAATGCGCGGAGAATATGCGCAATTTATTAGTAGGGAGTCAATTTACGCGCGACTACGACCCCAGCAACGTACAGGATGCCTATACCTTGCGCTGCATCCCACAGGTGCACGGCGCGGTGCGCGATGCGATCGCATACACCCGCTGGGTGATGGAGATTGAACTTAACTCCGTGACCGACAACCCCCTGATCTTCATCGACGATCAAACCGAAGAGATCACAGTCTTATCGGGCGGCAATTTCCACGGCGAGCCGCTGGCGATTGCGATGGATTATATAGCTATCGGTCTGACCGAGTTGGGCAATATCGCCGAACGGCGAATCATGCGCTTGACCGATGACTGCAGCAACGCACAAACGCTGCCCCCCTTCCTGACCAATAATGGGGGTCTGAACTCCGGATTTATGATCACGCAGTATACGGCTGCCGCGCTGGCAACAGAGAATAAAGTGCTCTCGCACCCCGCCAGTGTGGACAGTATTCCAACCTCGGCTAATGTTGAAGATCATGTCAGCATGGGGCTGACTGCAGCACTCAAGGCACGTCAGGTCGCCAGCAATGTGGAACATATCCTGGCTGTTGAACTGATGGCCGCGGCGCAGGGCATCGATTTTCGACGCGCTGAAATCGGTGCCAATGCCAGACTGGGTCAAGGAACTGCACCAATTTACGCACTGATCCGCGAACAGGTCCCGTTCATTGAGAAAGATACGGTGCTTTATAAATATACAGACGCGGTGAAAAACCTGATTTCCAGCGGGCAATTGGATTATTAGTACAGTTCTGATTTACCACTCAGGCGAATCAGAAATATCTCGTGTGATACAAAAAAGGTGTCCACTATGCAGCAGAAAAAAGTTGATCTCTTGATCCACAACGCCGGCCAAGTTGTAACCTGCGCCAGCCCTGACGGCCCCAAGCGAGGCCTAGAACTGCTCGATGTCGGCATGATCGAGCAAGGGGCGGTAGCAGTTGATGATGGCAAAATCATCGCGGTTGGAAAATCAGCGGAAATACAAGATAACTTTATGGGCAAGGAAAGCATTGACGCAGGGGGTAGGGTCGTTTGTCCGGGCTTTGTGGACCCGCATACCCATGTCGTTTATGCCGGCGACCGGATCGATGAATTTGAAATGCGCATCAAAGGCACCAGCTATATGGAGATCATGGCTGCCGGCGGGGGCATTATGAGCACCACCAGAGCGGTGCGAGCTGCTTCCATTGATCAACTGGTCGCCGAATCGCGACCACGGCTGGATGCGATGCTGCATCTGGGGACAACCACGGCCGAGGTCAAAAGCGGGTATGGTCTGGATACGGAATCTGAATTGAAAATGCTCAAAGCGATAGAAGCCCTGGACCAGTCGCACCCCATGAGATTGATTCCCACGTTTTTGGGAGCCCATGCTGTCCCACAGGAATACAAAGATCGCACCGAAGCCTACGTTGAACTGGTGATCGAAGAAATGCTGCCTACAGTGCAAGCCTGGTATCAGCGTTCGAGTTTCTACACATCTGGCACACCCCTGTTTTGTGATGTGTTTTGTGAAAACAATGCCTTTGATCTGGAACAGTCGCGGCGCATTTTGGCTGCCGGATCTGGGCTGGGGATGATTCCCAAAATCCACGCCGATGAGTTTACCAACCTCGGTGGGGTTGCGCTGGCAGCATCCTTGGGGGCCGCTTCTGTGGATCACCTTGATGTCACCCCCAGCGAAGCATTCGCCGTCCTCGCCCAATCGAATACGGTTGGGGTGGTGCTCCCGGCGGTGAACTTTAACCTGGGCAGCGACCACTTTGCCGATGCGCGGGGGTTGATAGATGCTGGGGCAGCGATCGCCCTTTCCACGGATATCAACCCGGGCTCCGCCCCCTGCCCCTCCATGACTTTGGTAATGGCAATTGCCACCCGCTACCAAAACATTCTACCTGCCGAGGCGCTCAACGCCTGCACGATCAATGCGGCTCACGCGGTTGGGCTGGGAGATAAAATTGGCTCAATAGAGCCGGGCAAAGAGGCTGATCTGACCATCATCAACAGCCAAGATTACCGGCATCTGGCCTATCAGTTTGGGGAGAATCTGATTGGAACGGTGATCAAAGCTGGTCAGAGGATAACAAAGTCAGATGATTAGCGGATGACCGCGCCCATATCTGGGGAAGTCAATTCTGACTGAAGTTCGATCAGGATTCTGGAGAAGATAAAATTTATGAAAGTCTTCTGCCCAATTTGTAACTTAGAGAAAGATCTATCCCCTGAAGAGTGGCGCTGCAGTTGCGGTGAAGCCTGGGAACCGGGGGTCTCTGACGTTTTCGAGATTGACAAGGGAGCTCACGATATCTGGCGCTACCGAAAAATGTACGGGCTAGATTTCGAGGAGCCTTACTTCCGCATGGGCAGCGGGTGGACGCCGCTGCTGCCCTTCGAAATCAGGGGGCGAGAAGTCAACTTCAAATTGGAATATATAGCTCCCACAGCATCTTTCAAGGATCGCGGCACAGAGGTGATGATCAATATTCTTGCTCATCAAGGGGTGCGTCGGATCGTGGATGATTCATCTGGTAACGCTGGAGCTTCGGTGGCAGCAAACGCGGCCCGTGCAGGATTAGAAGCTGATATTTTCGTACCTTCCTATGCTTCGCCCGACAAACAAGCCCAAATCGCGGTCTATGGAGCGCAAGTGCATGCCATCTCTGGGGCACGAGTTAACGCTAAAAATGCTGCGCTGGAAGCTGTACAGGGTGAGGCAACCCTGGCATCGCACGCATATCATCCAGGGTTTCTATCTGGACAGCAATCTTTAGCCTGGGAGTTATGGGAGCAATTGGATGGCCAGGCTCCAGATTGGTATGTGCTCCCTGTGGGACAAGGTGTACATCTGCTTGGTGTTTGGCTGGGTTTCAAACGTTTGCTGGCGGCAGGTCTGGTGGATCGTTTACCGCGTCTGGTTGCAGTGCAACCGACACGATTAGCTCCTATTAAGAACGCATTGGAGAAAGGATTCGAGACAGTTCCCGAATTAGAACCGAGTAAACCCAGTATAGCCGAGGGGCTTGCCATCGCGTCACCGGTGCGCGGAGGCCGCATCTTAGAGGCTATCCGCGAGACGGGTGGGAGCTGTATCACCGTCACTGATGAAGCAACGATAAAGGCACAAATACAACTGGCAAAGCGAGGCTTGTACGTCGAACCGACCAGCGCAACCGTGTTTGCCGCGCTAGAAAGGGTTTTCGAGCAAGCTACCGCAACCGAGATCATCGTTTTACCACTGACCGGCAGCGGTTTGAAAGGAAGTCCAGGCATCTGAGAATCCACCGCATTTTTGAGAAAGGAACTTATAGCTGGCTTAACAACATAATACAGACAAGTTTTGAACGATGTGATGACATTCATCTACGTAAAAATGTTGTATAATATAGGCAGTTAATTAAGAACCTTATCAACCCAAATACATTCAAGGTACCTCCACCCCCGGATGGGAAGGTTTAATGGCGATACCGGTGACACTTTTTGAAGTGAAGTCCGGTGCTGTCGCGCAACTGTAATCCAGTAAGAAACTGGAAAGCCAGGTCGCCCGCCTTGATTGGTTTCCACAGGCCTCGCTGCAAGGAGGTGGAGCATCTAAGATTTTTCGTTATTAATCTACGCCCATCCCCTGTCTATTTGGCAGGGGATTTTTATTTCTCCCAAG
>JBDLJO010000212.1:0-4348 GCA_039714275.1 Chloroflexota bacterium
GTTATAACCCTGCGGTATGGCACATGAACGAAGGTCACTCAGCTTTTATGGGACTTGAACGTGCCCGTGAGATCATTGCTTCTGGTCACTCCTTTGAAGTTGCGCAGGAGAAAGTAAAAAAATCGACTGTTATCACTACCCATACACCGGTTCCTGCTGGTAGTGATGAATTCCCGCTCTGGTTGATAGATAAGTATTTTGCCAATTTTTGGCCCACACTAGGTTTGGATCGTGATCAATTTATCGATTTAGCCCGCCGCACCCAATCTTGGGGAGAAACCTTTAGTATGCTCTTGCTCGCTTTTCGATTTTCAGAACGCCGCAATGGAGTTTCGGAATTACACGGAGAAGTAGCCCGGGAAATGTGGCATTTTTTATGGCCAGAAAAGAAGGTCGAAGATGTGCCGATTTCCTCCATCACCAACGGTATTCATACCGGTACCTGGGTAGGCAGACGGTTAGATCACCTCTTCCGGCGCCACCTTGGTTCTGATTGGGTAAGCCATGTGGATGATCACGCTTTTTGGAATAAGATTGATATGATTCCTGATGGCGAACTCTGGTCCGTACGTCGCCACCTGAAACGCAAATTAGTTTTCTATATCCTGGAGCGCGCTCGTCAGCAGTGGGTTCACGATGGCGTTCACCCTGTTCAAGTGATCGCATCTGGGGCTCTGCTTGATCCCTATGCCTTCACGATTGGTTTTGCCCGGCGATTTGCCACCTACAAACGAGCGGGTTTGATCGTTCGCGATTTGGAACGCTTATTAAAAATGACCAATCGTCCCAACCAGCCTGTTCAGATCATTTTTGCAGGGAAAGCACACCCGAACGATAACCCCGGAAAGATGCTAATTCAGGAAGTTTACCGTATTGTTAAACAGGCTGAAAATGGCGGTCGTTTTGTTTTCTTGGAAGATTACGATATGAACCTGGCTCGTTATTTAGTTCAAGGTGTTGATGTCTGGCTTAACACGCCTCGCCGTCCGAATGAGGCTTCGGGTACATCCGGGCAAAAAGCAGCTCTCAATGGTGTCCTGAACTTCTCGGTACTTGATGGCTGGTGGCGTGAAGGCTATAACGGCAAGAATGGTTGGGCTATTGGTGATGAAGTTGATCTCGATGATCATAACTTCCAGGACCAAATGGATGCCGAGCATCTTTACAATACACTTGAGAATGAGATTATCCCTCTTTATTACAAACGCGGGGCCAATAATGTACCAGTAGAGTGGATTGCGCGCATGAAAGAATCAATCCGCACGCTGGCCCCACAGTTCAGCATGCGCCGTATGGTCAAGGAATATGCCGAGAATTTATATTTACCAGCCATTAAGGGTGAATAACGTTCACAAATACAACAAAAAAAAGCCTCGACCACGGTCGAGGCTTTTTTTGTTCTTGGCTTAAAACCCAACCGCCCCGTATGGGTGGCTCCGTACCCTGGGGCGGTGAGGTTATGAGGAGAAATGCAATACATACATTCTATAGTGATATTCTAAAGAGAAGATGAGAATGAGATAAAAGTTAGATAAGTGATTAAATTATTACAGCACATCCATCAGGTCATCCATAGCCAGGGGTCCGGGGCGCAGAATTTCTAATTCGGGTCCCAGGCAATTAAGCACTGTGGAAGCTTGCCCTCCTGGTGTTCTACCTCCATCCAGGATCAGCGCCAGGCGGCCTTCAAGCTGATCAAAGACATTTTGAGCCGTACGTGCGTCTTCTTGACCGGAGAGATTGGCAGAAGTCACAGCTAAAGGACCGCTTGCCTTCAACAGCGCCAATGCATCGGGATGGTCAGGGACGCGTACGCCCAAAGTTGGGGTGGGAGAGAGAATTTCAGGTAATGCCGGGTGGCGGTGGAGAATCAGCGTTAGCGGTCCCGGCCAAAAATACCCGGCTAAAGTTTGGGCAGTGGAACTGATGTTGATCGCCACGTGCGCCAAATCGTTGATTGAGTGCATCAGTACGGCAATTGCTTTGGTATCAGCGCGCCCTTTGGCTTGATAGAGCTTCACGATACCTTCAGTATCGTTAATCCGAGCTGCTAGGCCGTATACTGTATCCGTGGGAAATGCAACCAAATTGCCGCTGTCCAACACTTCCAGGGCCCGGGAAATCAAATTGGGGTTTTGGGTACTAATAATTTTGGTTTTCATCGTCATTATGCTGCAGCGCGCTGAATGCGTATCAAGCGTTCACGGCCGCTCAGATCATGAATCAGCTTCACGTTGGACTTGGGGAAAGCTTCTTGAGCTAGGGTTCTGGCAACGCTACCGTGGGATGAATCTATCTCTAGGAGCATCAGCCCTCCGGGGTTGAGATAATCTCCTCCGCCTTTTAAGAGCGCACGAATTAAATTGAGTCCATCCGACCCACCATCCAAAGCCAGCGTTGGTTCGCGCTCAAAAACATCCAGTGTGTGCAGTGTGGCTGTAGGGATATAGGGAAGGTTAGCGCAGATGATGTCGAAAGATCCACCACTAACCGGCAGCAGATTGGCCTGGATGAATTTAATTTGCTGATCGACAGCATGTTTTTTGGCATTAATGCGTGCGATTTCAAGCGCTTCTGGGGAAATATCCGTTGCCGTGAGTTTTAAATTGGGCAGCAGCTTGGCCAGCGTCACCGCAATACAACCAGAGCCAGTGCCCACATCGGCACCCTTTCTCGCTTTGGGGTGCTCTTGGAGCCATCCCAGGGCATCTTCAATAAGCAGCTCGGTTTCTGGTCGTGGAATCAGAACAGCAGGGCTGACTGTAAATGCCAATCCGTAGAATTCCCAATGCCCGAGTACATAGGGCAGTGGGACATTGCTCTCAAGCTGTTTGAGAGCGGTGGTTAATTTTTCCTCTTGTATGTCAGAAAGTTGAGCTTCAGGGTGGGCTAATACCCATGAACGCGGTTTATCGAGAATTTGTGCTAATAGTACCTGAGCATCCAGCGAATAGGTTTCACTGAGCGGTTTAAGACGTTGACGAATTTTATCAAGAATAGTATTAGGGTACACAGTTTAGCAGCGTTTACTAAATGGCTTTGATATGCAAATTCAAAACGGGTTGAAATTCGATATTGGGCCTAATTCAAACCAGCTGCAGCTAAACGGTCAGCTTCATCGCGAGTGGCAAGTTCTTCAATAAATTCCTTGATTTCGCCATCCATAACTACGGGGAGATTATGAGAAGAATAATTGATCCGGTGATCCGTGACCCGGGATTGGGGGTAATTATAGGTGCGAATCTTTTCCGAGCGCTCACCAGTGCCAATTTGCGAACGCCGGTTGGCATCAATTTCATTGCGGCGTTTGGTTTCTTCAATTTCGTATAAACGCGCTTTGAGGATGCTCATAGCCCTGAGACGGTTTTGCAATTGCGAACGCTCATCCTGGCATTGGGCAACCAGACCGGTGGGAATATGCGTCAGGCGCACTGCGGTGGAGTTCTTTTGCACGCTCTGTCCACCAGCACCGGCTGATTTGTAGACGTCCATTTTAATGTCGCTGCTGGGAATGTCGATTTCAACATCATCAACTTCGGCTAACACGGCAACCGTGGCCGTGGAAGTGTGAATGCGCCCTTGTGATTCGGTTGTCGGGACACGCTGCACGCGGTGGACACCCGATTCAAATTTCAAGTGTGAATAAGCACCATGCCCTTTGATCTTGAAGGAGACTTCCTTGATACCGCCAACACCTGTTTCACTGAGTGACAGCACCTCGGTTTTCCATCTATTTCGGTCTGCGTAACGTTGATACATGCGATAAAGATCAGCACCAAAAATACCGGCCTCATCGCCGCCAGCACCGGCCCGGATTTCCATAATAACATTGCGCTCGTCACGCGGGTCTTTCGGAAGCAGCAGAGTCTTGATGGTCTGTTCTAAGGATTCAATTAGATTCGGCAGTTCTTCAATTTCCATTTTTGCCAACGCCACCAAATCTTGGTCATCGCTTTCAGCCAGCAAAGAGCGAGCTTCATCTAAATTCTCTAAGGCTTGGCGGTATTCTTGGGCTTTGGTAATCAGCGGTTTGAGATCAGAGCGTTCTTTGCTCAATTTTGCCGCGCGCTGATAGTCATCGCCCACTTCTAAAAATTCTTGATTGATTTCTTTGTATCGTTTTTCGATACCAGATAGTTTGTCGAGTAACATGGGCGTGATTATACCACCGGAACTTTTTTTATTCCTATGGCGTCTTTTATTTACATTTCTATGTATATCCTTTATAGAATCAATGGGAGTTCGCCATGAAAATCAACCACACTTTACTTGTTCTCGCAGTTATCATTGCAGCGCTGGCTTTACCAATCACAGCCAGCGCAGATGGCATAATTATCCCCGATCCACC
>JBDLJO010000213.1:0-4338 GCA_039714275.1 Chloroflexota bacterium
AATGGGAAAATCTTGCAGTATAGGGGTTTGGTTTCATCGGACAAAAGGCACCCCGTTGAACCAAGAAAAATGCAGCACCCCTGGCTATCTGTTGCCAGATGCATATTCCGCGTGATTCCGGCCGCCGATTCCGGGCGAAGCCGGCCACCCATTCCGATTGATTCCGGCCACTGATTCCGGACGAAGCCGGCCACCTATTCCGGAGCATTCCGGCCACCCATAATCCAAAAATGATGACCGCTAACAGCGGCGCTGGTTAAGCATCCATTGTACCGGTAACATGTACCCCTGATTCAAATTTGAGAGCCAGGAGGTACATATGCCAGCGGAGAGATTAACCATGCGCAAAATTAGAGAAGTTTTCCGACTAAAATTCGATTGTAAACTCAGCAACCGCAAAATTGCCAAAAGCTGCCTCATCGGCCGCAGTACCGTAGCGGAATATCTTTTTCGGTTTCAACAGGCCGCGTTGGATTGGCCCTTGCCTCATGACATGGATGATACCCAGCTCGAACAGCTGCTGTATCCTGCCCCGTTACCATTGATTAGCGGTTCACGCCCATTACCGGACTTCGATTATATCCATACCGAGCTTCGTAAAAAGGGAGTTACCCTAAGCCTTTTATGGCAAGAATACAAAGAGCAAGAAGCCCTTGGATATCAATATAGTCAATTCTGTCATCGATACCGGCAATGGGCTCAAAAGATCGATCCGGTTATGCGTCAGGAGCACCGTGCCGGAGAAAAATTGTTTGTTGATTATACTGGCCACACCGTTACCGTGAATGATCTTCACACCAATAAGGTTCGAAAGGCCCAGATTTTTGTGGCCGTTCTGGGCGCTTCAAACTATACATATGCGGAAGCTACCTGGACCCAAACACTGCCCGACTGGATCGGATCCCACAGCAGAGCTTTTGCATTCTTTGGCGGCGTACCCAAAGTGGTGGTACCCGATAACCTCAAGTCAGGAGTAAAAAAGGCCTGCTATTACGAACCGGACATCAATCCCACCTATCTGGACATGGCCAATCATTATGGCACCGCCATCATCCCGGCACGAGTTCGCAAACCCAAAGACAAAGCTAAAGTTGAAGTCGCCGTGCAGATCGTGGAACGCTGGATCCTGGCCCGTCTTAGAAACCGTCAATTCTTTAGTCTCACCCAGCTGAATAAGGCTATTGCCGAGCTTCTGGTCAAGCTTAATGATAAATCGTTCCAAAAGCTGCCTGGTTGCCGAAAACAGCTTTTTAACGCTCTGGATCGGCCGGCGCTTAATCCATTGCCGAAAGAACCCTATCAATATGCAGAGTGGAAGAAAGCCCGCGTAAATGTGGACTATCACATTGAAGTGGATCGCCATTATTACAGTGTGCCGCATCCGTTGATCAAAAAGCAAATCGATGTCCGCATTACGCAAAGGACCATTGAATGCTTCTACAAAAACAAAAGAGTCGCCAGCCATATCCGTGATTACCGGAAGGGATGGCACACGACGACCGATGACCACATGCCCAAGTCCCATCAAAAATGGGCCAAGTGGACACCGCAACGCTTCATTAACTGGGCAGGTAAAATCGGGCCCCACACGGCAACCTTGATTGAGATGGTCCTCAACTCTCGCGCTTATCCCCAGCAAGGCTTTAGAAGCTGCCTGGGTATTTTACGGTTTGCCAAAAGCTATGGAAATGGACGGTTGGAAGCCGCTTGCCGCAGGGCCACCGTCATCGGCGGCACCAGCTACAGAAGTGTAGAATCCATCCTTAAACATAACCTTGATCAAAAACCGCTACCGGATCAATCCCCTGATGATGATCCCATCGATCACCTCAATATCCGTGGCGCTGGCTATTATCACTGAAAGGAGACTATAAAATGCTTGTTCATCCGATTATCGACAAACTTCAAGCACTACGGTTTTTTGGAATGCGTTGCGCTTATGAGGAGCAACTGCAGATGGCCGACATCGGTCAGCTTAATTTTGATGAACGCTTCGGGCTTTTGGTAGACCGCGAGACGACCGAACGCGACAACCGCCGTTTTAAAACCAGGCTGAGAAAAGCCAAATTAAGGCTAAATGCATGTGTGGAAGATGTTGACTTCCGTCATAAACGCGGCCTGGACAAGGCCATATTCATGCAGTTGACCGATTGCCAGTGGATCAAAGATGCCAACAATGTCCTTATTATCGGTCCTACTGGCGTCGGCAAAACCTATCTGGCATGTGCACTGGCACATAAAGCCTGTCAACAGGGCCATACGGTGCTTTACTTCCGCCTGCCCAGGCTATTACAGGAAATTGCGATTACAAAAGCTGACGGCAGATACGATAAAACCCTAAAGACCCTGGCCAAGACCCATCTTCTGATCATTGATGATTGGGGTCTTAAGAAATTTGTCAAAGAACAAAGTCACGACCTATTGGAAATACTCGAAGACCGCCATAATCTAAAATCAACGCTGATTACCAGCCAGCTACCTGTAGACCATTGGCATGAAATTATCGGTAATCCCACTTTGGCTGACGCCATCATGGACCGGCTCGTCCACAATGCTTATCGAATCAATTTGAAAGGAGAATCTATGAGAAAAAAGAAATCTGATTTGACTGAAAAGAAATAATCTGTAATTTAGAAAAGACCAGCGTCGCTTCGCTCCGATAACTGGCCGCCTTGCCCCGGATTGGGTGGCCGGCTTCAAGCGGAACAGGCGGCCGACTTCCTCCGGATTACCCGGCCAACTTCACCGGAATGCGCACGATCACTTTGCCGAGATCATTCTTGGCCACCCTTAATTCATAGACCGTTGTATTGCCTCCAACTATTTCGTTAATTTTAACCTGTTCCGGATTATCAACCATAGCATATACGATGTGTTCGATCAGCTCTTTCACGAGATCACCTCCGCACTTCAGGAATAGTAGCACCGATTCTGGGTCTATAGTGAGCTCTCACGATAAATGGATTAATCTGGCTTGGATCTATAACTTAGAAAATTTACTGCCTGGGGTATGGCAAGGCAGTTTTTATACCATACTCAATTGGGAACTCTTGATCGATAAATGTCATAAAAATACAGAGGAGAATACCTGACATTTTGAAATTTAAGACAATATTACCGATACATCTGACTATGTCAATCGGGCACAGGAAGGCTTATGGATACAAGGTTTGGTCAGTTGCGGTAATAATTGCACACCGGTTTTTTTCAGGTGCCTGATAACTGCAACTTTGTTGGTGCTATTCAAAATTACGTTAGGTTCATTGGCGGGGCCATTTTTTACCTATGACGCAATTACGTCCTTTCACTTTGGCTTCATAAAGTGCTTTGTCCGCCAACCAAATAAACTTGTCTTCAGGTAATTCGTCAACAGGAAATCCACTTCCAACGCCCATTGTTACCGTGATATGGTCTGCCACTGGAGATTTTTCGTGTCTAATCTTCAGTTGGCAGATACGATCCCGAATCTCTTCGGCCAGATGCTGTGCTCCATCAAGAATGGTGTTTGGCAAAAGAAGAACAAATTCATCTCCACCATAACGTGCGACCATATCAGATGGTCGCTGTACGGTAGATCTAATTGCGTTAGCAATGTTCCGGAGGCATTGATCGCCTTCGAGGTGACCGTAAGTGTCGTTGTACCTTTTAAAATTATCCACGTCACAGAGGATCAGGGACAATCCACCCTTTTCACGTTTCAAACGGCCCCATTCTTGCTGGAGCAATTCATCAAAATGTCGTCGATTAAAAACTTCTGTCAGGCCATCAATGCGAGCTAAGACTTCGAGTTTATTGTTAGCATCAATAAGTTTCTTTTGTGTTGATTCACGTATGGTGATGTCCTCCATAATGATCACCCGAGTTTCTTCGCTGTAATCAGATGGAGCAACACACACATCTAATATACATTTGTTTATCGAAATTTTGACGTGATGGTCTGCAGGTTCATCTTTTGGTACGGAAGCATTGATTAATAAAGACAATGGGTCATTTGTTCCTACCCTAAAAAGCTGGGCCACATGGCTTCCCAGCATAATTTCGATCGGCATGGAAAAAAAACGTAAAGCCGCTGGATTGGCATAAATAATACGTTTGTTTTGATCAAGTTCGAGAATTCCGTTGGATATGCTGTCAAGCATGATGCGGAAATGGCTGTTGACCGTTAATAGCTCATTGGTGATATTGCGCGGTGACAGGTCTTTCACCCCTAAAACCCGGTTGCTCAACTTTGGATCCCACAGCAATTGGGGGGTATCTATAAATTTGTTTATGATGACACCCATTTCGGCAAACGCTACTTTGGCGATACAGAGGTTGGCGCCTAGCTTCACTGTATTG
>JBDLJO010000214.1:0-4305 GCA_039714275.1 Chloroflexota bacterium
ATTGACCTTTTTTATTGCAAGAGGTAAATTAAATTTAGCCTTGAAAATAATTTGAGGCTTTGGGCAAAAAAAAGCCGGCATGAATGCCGGCATAAACTGGAAGATAAGGCACTTGCTAAAAAGACAAGTGGTAATTCGGTTGTAAAAGTTGCAACTAAATTACATCAAGTATTTTCTCATATTTATGAAAATACTCAAGCTATTTTTTTAGCTATCGTTTTTTTGGCTGGTGTCCATTTTTAGGAATGGCATTATGCTTATAAATAATTATGTTAATAATAGCAAAATTGATGGAAAAAATGAACCAAAGCACAGAACAAAAAACGAATGGATTTGTGAAAACAACAACTATACGTTGGCAGAAGAAGGACGTGATGCGGCGGCATGGCTTGCCAGTCAAGGCGTTGGATTCACTGGCATAACCGTATCAGACACCTATGGCAAGGCGATCCAACTACCAGGCACGGATGGCAAAGGCAAATGCTATTACATTTGCAAGGAAGAGTACTACTCCGGCTATCAGACTCTCAGCGTCTTTTTGGGCTTTAACCGTGCCAGCGAGTGTACTGATAATAGGTTTTATCCTGATGGCTATAAAGTCCGTAACCGGCTCTACAGTGAGTATTTGGGCGAATATAATGACGACACCCGTGCATCAGCTCAACAAGCGGCACGGGATGAAGCCATGCGTCGCCAAAAAGAGAAAAATCTCTCACGCGCTGAACGTGAAGCCGCTGAAAAGGCTCGCAACCTAAAAAAGGCCCAACAAATATTCGGCTCATCATCAAAGCAGCCAGAGGGCAATCAAGACGGCTATATCCAAGACAAGCAGATTGGCCATTTTGTTGAGCCGCTGCTAAAAAATGGTCTGATCAGATTTGGTCAAGATAATTGGCATGGCCAATACACAGCACTTGGCTTGTATGAAACTACCTCATTGGCCACACCAAATTTAAAAGACACCAATGACAAACTGATTTTTGCTGGCATCCAATTCCTCTCTGAATCCACAGCCCCCATAGTCAAAAGACAAGGACGCAACAAAGATTTCTCCAAAGGTTCAAACAAAAGCAACGCCTGTCACCCCATCGGCTTTGAAGGACTCACTGCTGATTACGAGGGCAACATAGGTGTTTGTGAAGGCGCGGCGGACGGCTTTGTCGCACACGGAGTATATGAAACGCCCATAGCTGTCGCGCTAGACGCTGGAAATATTCCTAAAGTAGCACGCGACTTAAAGTCCATTTTTCCCAAAGCAAGCATCTATACCATCAACGACAATGACAGAGATTACTCCAATAAAGATAATGGTGGCGTTTTAGCTGGCATTCAAGCCGCTGTTGAGACTGGATGCACATACCTCACTCCTGATTTTTCTGCATTCGATGTTTCAATTGAGGCCAAGGATTTATATGACTTGTGGCGGTTAGGTGGTAATGAGGCTCTCTTAGCACTCCGTGACGTCCCTGAGTCTGTAGATGCTGACGCGGACATTAACGCGCTAAAACGTAACTACCTTGGAAAGCCTAACTTCTTGAAAGAGGTTAACGAATACGCGACGAGCATCTATCGCCCCGGAAACGATGAAGGTTTTGTGCAAAAACTTATTGAATTTGCAGAACCACACTTGTCGCGCCTTGGGTTTACTGACGAGACATTCCTTGAGATATTTGACCTCAAATCCCTAACCCAGTTCCTTCAAAAGCTCTTCAAGAACCGAGCCTTAGCGCGACATTTTCGCCGTCAGGCATACAGGCAGCCTCAATACATTGGGCGCGTTCATAAGGACGATAAACGTGACTATCCTGCGGCTGATTTCGAGCAATTGGAGACTAATACATTAGGATTGCTTGGCGGCATGGGCACAGGCAAGACGGAGGCGATCAAACGGTTGGCATTCTCTGACCCGGAGAATCGGGTACTGGTTATATCATCACGCAAGGCTTTGGCAAGAGGGCTTGCAAAGCGTTTTGGTGCCGTTTATTACGAGAATTATAAACGGATGTCGTTTTTTGAACGGCAAGAAGTCCGTCAAATTGTCGCGGTTTCAAACAGCCTTGAAATGATGAGGTTCACGGGGGATGAACAGTTTGACTATGTGATTTTTGATGAATGTGACGACAATCTCTCCCATTTATTTAGCAATACATTCAGCGACTCAGAGCGTGAGGTTACATTGAAAATTATTCGCGGGTTGATCAAAAATGCGTGGCGGGTGATTTTTGCACAAGCTCATATCGCGCTAATGCCAAGGTTTTTAATGCAGTGTGGGCGTGATGATATTCAGATCGTGGTAAACGAATATCAACGTTACAAAGGGCTGCCTGTGAAAATTGTTGGGAGTGTTCATGGACTTGTTGCCAAGCTGCACGAATTCGCCGAAAAACGGGAACGAACAATTGTGAGTTGCAACACCAAGGAGCGTGCCCAGGCTTTGTATGAAGGTTTGATCAAACGTTTTCCTGACTTGAGAGTCGGTTTAATAATGGCTACTACTTCGCATTCTGATGAGTCTAAAAAGATTTTAGACGCGATCAATGCCGGCAAAACGCCCGACTTGGATATCTTGATTCATTCACCGTTTATTGGAAATGGTGTATCAATTGACGATGCCGGCTTTGAGCACGCCATAAGCTTTATCCAGGCGAAAAAATTTGGTGTTGGTACACCGGATGCCGCGACGCAAATGATGTTTAGGGCACGTCATATCAAAGATTTGCACGTTTACATTGAACCGCGCATAAACAAACCCGTCAGCACTAACCCGGATTTCTTTCTCGACAAGGCGATAGAAGGGCATCGGGCTGCCCAAAGGCATTGGGAAGAATTATCAACCGGGAAACCGATATTAAAACAGCCCGACACTATATCAATACCATCAGATGATGACGAGTTAAATGCTCGGGTTAAGGCGTTCTTTGAGGACGTGGTTACTGATTTCTTAAAAGAGGCTTGCGCGATATTGTACGGTATGGGATGTGACGTACAGTTTGAAGACAAGGCATTAGTGCCTGATAAAGTAAAGCAAGAAGGTGCTGCTACGTTGGCTGAGGGGCGCAAAACCAGCAAGGAAAAATTTGTCAAAGCAGTGAAGGGTGCCAAGGTGATTTCGCCGGATGAATATAAGGCCAAGAAAAAACGCCCAAATTCATCAGATGATCCTATAGAAGTGGCGCGTTATGAGATAGAACAGGATGCCGCCATCGGGCTGAAATCGCTTCCCGATGATGAGCAGGACGAGATAATCCAAACGTTTGCCGAGGGTAAGGGGCGACGTAAAATGGCGCAAGCTGCTATAGGATTATTAACGGATGATGAGGCTTTGGAAGTCATTGCTTATAATCTCCAGAACAAGTCGCCGTACAGCTTTAAGCACTTCTTTAGCACCATTAGGAAAATCAAGAAGGCGACATTGGATATGCTTGGAGTCCAGCGCGTTGGCAACAAGCTAACATACGGATGGGCTATTGGCGCGGTATTTATTTGGGAAGATTTGCGGCAGACTGAGTTCTATAAGCTGCTTTGTGACAATCGGGATTTGATTAGCGGCACGGAGTGGTTTGGGACTATCGCTGGTGAATGCCCAACGGAGTCTGAGACATTGGCTATTCTGAGAAAGACGATCAAGATTTCTGAAAAATCTGGTCGTCGGGATGGATTGGTTAAGTCAGACATAAGTGATGTTGATGCCGACATAAAGGATACCCCGCCGGCACAAAAAATCCCGTTCTTTTTAGAAGACTCTAAGGAACGGAAAAAAAGTGTGCCAGCGGGTAATCTTGCAAATAATGTAGGTGAATTTAAGACTGCCAAGCGCATTTTTGAGAGACGTTATCGGATAAACGCAAAAGGGTTGCAAATTGTGGAACCCGATAATCCAATTGCAAGCCACATATTCCGTGAGTTTACGGCATTTCTCCATATCACGAAAACGGACGATGGCTACGAGTGTGACGATAGCTTTGAATTCACATTTGCTGAATGGCGCAAAACGTCCATATTTGCTTGGATTGCGGCACATAAGGATGAGGTCAATACCGCAAATTTTGGTGCAAAAATCAAGAAAAACCAAAGTGAGCCGTCAGACCAGGCTATTCGGCTTTGGCTCAAAAAATTTGGTATCAGACTGGTAGCAAAACGCACCAGAAAACGCGATCCATTAACCACCGTTGAGCCCAATAAAGACGGGCTTATCCGCTATTACTGGCCAGTCTTTGAGGAAAAAATTTGGAGCAGTCTTGAGCGTCACTTGCAAGCCGGCACGCTCCAATATCAGCCCCTTGTTACACGAGAACGCGATAAACG
>JBDLJO010000215.1:0-4282 GCA_039714275.1 Chloroflexota bacterium
ATCTTCCGAAGCACGAAATTGCCCAGGCTGCGCGCTTCTTCTACCCTCAAGGTAAGCATCACCAGGGCATAGATCAATCCCCCAAGCACCACCCCGCCTAAGCCAATCAACCAGACTGGCTGCTGGTTGGTTTGAGATATCCAGTACCACAGCCCGGCTGCCATCGCGGCACTCCCCGCCGCGCTGACGACAACTGCGTTTAAGATTCTTTTTCCACCCAGACCTCGCAGCCGTTTGCGCATCAAGAGTGTTAAAACCACCATTTCCAATGCGGTCGCCAGGGAATTGGCCAGCGCTAATCCTCCATGAGGCATCCAGCCGACCTTCTCAAAGAGCGCCGCAAAAATAAAACTGAAGACCACATTCAGGGTCATCGCTGTCGCGCCGATTAAAACCGGTGTTTTGGTATCGTGCAGTGCGTAAAATGCCCGTGCCAGGATTTCGACCACCGCGTGCCCTATCAAACCGGCAGCGTACCAAAGCAGTGCCCAGGCTACCAATTCAGTCGAATGGGCGTCGAACTCCCCTCGCTGGTAAAGTAATGCCACCAGGGGTTTCCGCAGCAGCATCAACCCCACAGATGCCGGGGCGGATAAGAGCAGCACCGCTCGCAAACTTGCTGCCAATGAACTGCGCACCTGATCAAGTTTATTTTGAGCGTACTGCCGCGCTAAGGTTGGCATCGCTGCCGTGGCGATCGATTGGGCCAGCGCGGCTTGCGGCATCAGCATCAGCGTAAAAGCGACCACGACTCCCGTCACACTGCCCTCGGGCATACTGGATGCCAGCCAGGTGTTGATCCAGAAATTGAGCTGCACTACCGCAACCCCAAATAAGCGCGGCCCCATTAAACGCAGCACTTCTTTTACGGGCGCCAATTTCACGCCGAAAGTAGGTATATAACTGCCCCCTTGTTTTAGCAAGGTTGGAATCTGCAAGATCAAATGTGCGCTGGCACCGATCAACACTCCCCAGGCAAGACCATCAATGCCCATACGCGGTTTTAGTACCAGCACCCCAAAGATCATCCCGAGTTGGTACATCGCCGGGGTCAGTGCGGGGATGAAAAAGATTTGGCGCGAGTTAAGGATGCCCATCACCAATCCGCTGATTCCAAAGATGGCCGCTGAGGGCAGCATCAGACGCAGCAAGTGAATCGTCAACGCTTCTATGGCTGGGTCGGCGCTGAAACCGGGTGCCAGCAAATAACGCACTACCTGTGGGGCGAAAATGGCCGCTGTCAAACTGAGTGTGATCAGTACCAGCAGCACCCAATTGCCAATTGCTGAAGCCAGCCGCCAGGCTTCACTCCTGCGATCTTTGATCAACAAGCCTGTAAATGTGGGGATGAAGGCCGACCCTAATGCCCCGCCAGCTACCAGGTTGAAGAGCGTTTCGGTGACCCGATTCGCGGCGTTGAAGGCATCCATTGCCGCGCTGGTGCCGAAAGCACTGGTGACCAATATCTGCCGCAGCAGCCCGGCTCCCTGGCTGAAGACAAAAGCCAGCATCACCAGGCTTGCAGCACGTGCAATTTGACGGTTAGCGGAGGTCGATTCTGTAGGCATGGACGCGATTATATCAGACAGCGTACCTGCAACCTGTATGCTTAGGGTGATTGAATGCAGTATGTTTTTTGCAGTGCAGCCTCTCAAAACTAGGTTTTTGGGGTGTGTGTGTGGGGCATCCGCCCCACACACACACCCCATTTATATTTGCCGGCGGGAAATTTTTAGAGCATGCGATTGCCTTGCCCTTATGCTATAATCGCAGCGAAAAACTGATAAATAATTAATATCTTTTTCTGACAGGGTAGGGTATAAACTATCTGTTGTGAATATTGGTAAACTGCATATTTAAGTTTTTACAGATTAGATTGTCTCATGAATCTGTTGATTTTGCTGCCTTTGCAGTACTTTGAAAACTTTAAATATCTCTAAAATGGTGAACTTATGCTGAAAAAATTCCTTCGCGTTGTAGGCGGAGATCAAGAGAAGAAAAGAATCCAGCAGTATGCTGAAATTGTTGCTGAAATTAATGACCTTGAATCGCGTTTTGAAAATTTCAGCCTGGAAGAATTGACCGCCAAAACCCGGGAATTTCGCATTCGTTTATTGCGCGGTGAAACACTGGATGACCTGTTACCAGAAGTTTATGCCATTGTCCGCGAAGCCAGCAAGAAAACCATTGGCCAGCGCCACTATGATGTGCAGTTGATTGGCGGTATTGCCCTGCATCGCGGCATTGTCGCTGAGATGAAAACGGGTGAAGGCAAGACACTGACGAGCACCTTGGCGATTTATTTAAACGCCTTGGATTTAAACCCTATCTGGGTTGATTCAGCCCGTGCTCAATGGGGTGATGATTTTGAAGTATGGCAGTTTGAGCCCATTGATGGCACGCCGGTTGGTCGCGGCGTACATTTGATCACCGTTAATGATTATCTGGCTCGTCGTGATGCCCGCTGGATGGCCCCGATCTACAACTTGCTTGGATTGAGTATCGGTGTGCTGCAGATGGCGTCCCGCACCGAACACGGCAAGAAAGCTTTTCTGATCGATTTAGAAAAAACATCACCGCACGAAGACCAGGATCAACTTGAAATGGTCTTGCGGAATGAAGCCTATCGGGCGGATATCACCTACGGCACCAATAATGAGTTTGGTTTCGATTATTTGCGCGACAACATGAAAATGAGCATCGCCGAGCGCGCCCAGCGGGAGCATGCTTATGCCATCATAGATGAGGTCGACAATGTCCTGATCGACGAGGCTCGTACCCCGTTGATCATCTCTGGTCCATCACATGAAGACAGCGCGCTCTACACCCGCATGGCAAGGGTCGTCAAACAACTTAAACCCGAAGATTATGAGATCAACGAACGCGACCGTAGTATCTCTCTCACCGAAATTGGCGAAACCCATGTTGAACAGGTGCTCGGGGAAGCACTTCGCGATCCTGACCGCCCTGAGGATATTACCCCAGAGCAAGCTCGTTTGTTGGGTCACCTGCAGCAAGGGTTACGTGCTGAATATATCTTCCAGCGCAATAAGGCCTATATTGTACAGGCTCGCAAAGTGGTTATTGTGGATGAGTTCACCGGGCGTCTGATGCCTGGACGTCGTTGGTCGGATGGCCTCCATCAGGCTGTCGAGGCCAAAGAAGGCGTCCCTATTCAAGGGGAAAATGTCACCTATGCCACGATCACCATCCAGAATTACTTCCGCATGTACAAAAAACTGGCGGGTATGACAGGTACTGCGGTAACTGAATCAGAAGAATTTAACGAAATTTACGCCCTTGATACCTTTGAAATTCCCTCAAATATGGATTTTGAAGCCGCGCGCGAAAATTCAATTTACGTCACTTTACAAGACCGCGATCGATATAATTTCAAATACACCTATTACGTATACGCCGATGACCCCACACAAAAGCCATCTTTCTGGAAGCGCAAAGATTACCCTGATGTGATCTACCGTACAGAAGATGCCAAACTGCGTGCCATTGTACAGGAAATACTGTCTTATCATGTTTCCGGCCGCCCGATCCTGGTGGGCACCACCTCCGTTGAACTCTCGGAGCGGGTTTCGGAACGACTGCAGGGTGTTTCAGTGCGCCGCCTGGCTCAAACCTTGTTGATTCGAGATGCCTGGTTTGAGAAATCAGGGCAGCTTGAGGATGGGCGTCAAATTGCGGCCCTGGTCCCGCTGAACAAACCGCTCAAAGGGCTGCGTACCTCGGAAATGAAGGCTGTAATTAACGACGAAGGATTGGAGATTTCAACAGAATTGACCACCGATGTCAATCTGGCGCGCCTGTTGAAGATTCTGGATCTAACCGCCGACGATCAAGAACGTCTGGCAGGTGCCTTGCGCAGTGGTATTTCCCATCATGTGCTCAATGCACGTAAACATACCGAAGAGAGCCAAATCATCGCTGGCGCCGGTGCTTTTGGTGCCGTCACCATTGCTACCAATATGGCTGGTCGTGGAGTCGACATTAAGTTGGGCGGTGAAATAGCCGAGGAAATCATCACCGCTGTCAACCGCATTCTCAAACGCAACGGACATAAAGCGCCCTACGATATGACAATGGAAGCCCGTCTGGCAGCTTTGCAGGCGTTAGACGAAGACGCTTATGGGATTTATGGCACCGAAGCGGCTTATTACCAGCGTCATATGGATGAGCAAGCCCGGGTCTGGATTTTGGGCGGATTGCATGTCATTGGCTCAGAGCGTCATGAAGCTCGCCGTATTGACAACCAATTGCGCGGCCGCGC
>JBDLJO010000216.1:0-4267 GCA_039714275.1 Chloroflexota bacterium
AGAACGTCAGAACACGGTCTACGCGATCGAATTATCGGTTGAAGACCCCGATGGTAAGCTCAAGCCGGGCATGCCCAGTGACGTGGTTTTTGATCTTTAGGGATTAATTGGTGAGTGCAAGTTTTTTCAAACGGCCTGACTCAAAAGACCCGCCATACGGCGGGTCTTTATTTATTTAAATTTGGATCTGATACGGCGAGCCACGGGATGCAATTTACTGGAATACAGCAAAGCAGCGATGAATATCTCGTTTTTCGTTTATTATATACTGTTATTAGATAATTTCTTATTGACTCTCGTGTTCTTTTTTGATATATTGATCATATTGATACCCGAAGAATGGGCACAGATGAATGCGGCAGAAAGGAGATTCGAATGAACGCGGAATTGAAGGCGAGGATGCAAAAGATTCAGAAAGTCAGCGGGGGTGTTAGCGAAATCTGCAAAGTTCTCATGGCATTTGCTCTCGCTGCGTTCCTTGTGTTAGTCGTCGTGATATTTTCAGGAATCGATCGGGGAACGATCGGAATAGGGGGCATAGAAATCCACGCCAACCAACTGTCCGTGGGTGGGAAACTAGTCATTGCTTTGTACCTAGGGTTTTTCGGTTTTGTCCTGTTCAAGGGACTATCTCACCTGAGTCAACTATTCGACAATTATTCAAGAGGTGAAATCTTTACTAAAGACAGCGTCGCCCAGCTCATGCGGCTTGGTTTTGTAGCTCTGCTTGCGGCGGGGGTGAAGATTTTCGCTTTCCCGGTCGCTGTCATGTTGATTCATAATCACAACCCCGGTAATGCATCAGTCGAGTTGATGATCCCTTTTACAGAACTGATCATTGGAGGACTTGTGATTTTGATTTCGTGGATCATGGACACCGGCAGATTACTGCGCGAAGAGAACGAACTGACAATTTGAAAAAGGAGTGAAGACGATGCCAATCATTGTAAATCTGGATGTCATGCTGGCACGGCGGAAGATGCGCCTGAACTCCTTATCAGAAAAAGTCGGTATCACGCCACAAAACCTTTCTGTCCTGAAGACAGGCAAAGCCAGAGCGATACGGTTTGCCACCCTCGAGAAGTTATGCGCGGTCCTTGACTGCCAGCCCGGAGACCTATTAGCGTTTGAAAGATCTGAGGATGATCAGTGATGTGATATTTGAGCTTTAGGGCATAATCAATCCAATTATTAGGAAAGCAAAAAAAAGTCGCTGACCATCACCAGCGACTTTTTTAATGCAATTTATTCAAATAAAATAACAAAGTTTGAGAATCTTAGCTTTCCTTCTCCACAATATCCGCCAGTCTGTCACCCAGGTCAACAGCGTTCTTAGCAATCACAGCAGAATAATGAAACAAGATCGTGGAATGAATAACCTGTTTGTCTACTTTGCCATAATTGAATATTTCATTGCAGTTAATCATTGCGCTTTTCAAGGCGCTTAGAAAAGCCAAACTCATTTCCGTTTTACAGGGAGTTATTCATCTTCTTTCTTGTTTTTTGCCATTTTTTCCTTGTTTGCAAAACGCCAGATGAACCAGGCAACTATAAGAGGTGGGCCAATTACAGGAATGACGGCTACAAATATCCATATACCAAAATCAACTAAACCCTGATATGTTGTGGTCAGTGTTCTCGCAGCTTTTCCGAAAGTTTCCGATGGCACCCACGGCACCGCTGTACTTGTGGCATGCGGTGTTGGTGTAGGTAACTCAGGCAATTCAGGTTCTATCGAGATCGTAATTGTTGAGTAGGCTGCTCTGTCAGCTAAATAGTTAATTCTTCCCTGAATCTCTTCAATTTCCCCTTCAATTTTTGATAGTTCTTTATTCACTGTTAGTGCTTCTTCCACCGTTTTCGCCTGATCTAAAAACACTCGGACTCGGTCCCTTGTTGCATTTAAGTTTTCTAATTGAGACTCTAAGTCAACAAATTGATCAGTAACATCTTCCCCAGATGCATTTTCATCAAGAACTCGAACTGATATATCTCTCAACCTGCGAAGGGTTCTCTCAAATTGATCAACTGGAACTCCGATGGTGGTTGTACTGTATTTATAAGACTCTTCTCCCCAGTTCTCATACCATAAACGTGAGCTGACAATATAACCTCCTACATCACTCACGATTTGGGTCACCAAATCTACAGCAATATCTGAATCTTGGACTAGCAATTTAATCACTGCATCTTTTATGATCAACCTATTTGAACGTGTAGCAATCATGAGATCATTGCCACTACCTGCCTTAGATACGATTGGTTCCGCTTCAATAGATTGTGACGAGTCATTACTGCTGTCATCTTGTACCATGCCTTCCATAACTTCAACTAAGGGCTCTTCAGGAGCGGGGGCCTCAGAAGCAGGGGCGGCACAGCTAGCAAGGATAAAAATTGAAATCATTAAGCTTATGATGATGTATTGTGTTTTGTTTTTCATTTCATCTCCTTAAGTTTTCTCTCGAACATAACCCTTAATAAGATTATATCTTCCAAGGTTATATGATGATGAATCATATTATTATAGAATCGAAAACTTATTAATCCCTGGTATAAGGTATGGACAGCATCAGTCTCATTTAATTCTCCCACATTACCGAACCGTAACTTATATTAATTTGAATTGGCAATTCACCCTCTTACTCAATAAAATCAATTTCAGTATAGATGATTTAAATGGAGAAATCAATCACGAATTTGAAATTACAAATAAGTGTCCACAGCACCTAGTCCCTCTAATTATCTCCCTCCACAATATCCGCCAGTCTGTCACCCAGGTCAACGGTATCCAGATCCGCCGTGCTCTTACCCCCTCTCCTAACCCCGATCCAGGCGATTACGAAGGCGACAATATCAACAAAGGCTTCATCGATCGGGCCGGGGATGGTGCCGCCAAAAAAGGCATAAATCCCGGCGCCCAGCAGCGGCAGGAAGATCCATTTGGGGGTTTCGGGCTGTTTGCGAAAAGCCAGGGCATAGGAAAGCAGTGCTCCAGCAGTGGTTGCTGCACCATCATCCACGGGCAGCAGCGGAATCGTGTCCGGTAAAACGGTGTATAAGCCCCCAAAGACATAAGGCAAACTGACCGTCAACCAGGACAAATCTTTGACCCGATATAAGGAGATTCCCCCGACAGCCAGGGGAATAATAAATCCGGCGATCATCAAGATAAGGCCAACCTTGGCATCCCAGCGCCACCAGCCAATTGCTAAATTGATCAAGGGAAGAATCAGTGCGCAGAGGAAACAAAACACGGCAAAAATGGTTTTAAAACGATCTGACATTTGGCATTCTCCTTGAAGTTAGGTCAATCGGTGTCGTATATATCGGGACGGCGGTCTTTGAATACCGGGATATAGCGGCGGGCTACATCAGCCTCACGTAAATCAATCTCGGCGGTGAGCAGTATTTCCTGATCTGTGCCGGCGGCGATTGGTTCGCCCCAGGGGTCGATCACCGCGCTCTGGCCGCCCAATTTCACGCCCTGACTGGCGCCAACTTTATTAACCCCGGCGACGTAGGCCTGGTTCTCAATGGCGCGCGCCTGCAGTAATTTTGTCCAGTGGGCGACGCGCCGTTCGGGCCACTCTGCCACCAACAAGATCAGGCGAGCGCCGCTCAAAGCATAGGAGCGGAAGATTTCTGGAAAACGCAGATCATAACAGGTGGCCAACCCGATTGGCCCCCAGGGCGTATCTGCCAACACAAGAGCGTCACCAGCGCCCAAATATTTCTCTTCAGCAAGCAAACGGAAAAGGTGAATTTTCCGGTACACGCCCCAGCGCGTGCCATCGGGACCGTAAAGCACAAAGGTATTATAGGCGCGCCCGTCGTGCAGTTCTAAATAGGAGCCGCCAATCGCAATCTGATGTTCTCGAGCCAGCGCGGCGATGCGAGCAAAGACCCCGCCATCGATGGGTGCAGCATACTGCTCCCAGTTTTCTAGGTCGTACCCGCTGGACCAAAGCTCGGGCAGCAGGATGATATCGCTGCCGTGATCGGCGGCCTCAGCAACCGCTGACGCGGCGTGGTCAAAATTGGCCTGGACATCGCCGAAAGTGAAACTCAATTGGGCAAGAGAAATCGTCAATCGCATCGTTGTTGAATTTGGGTTCAGGCTGTGGCGATCGGCCGTTCGGAGTCCGTCAGCCAATCGCTCCAGGAACCCAGATAAAGCTGCCCCTCACCCAAACCGGCGTGCAGCATGGCGATAATATTATGTACGGATGTGACCCCAGAACCGCAGTAAAAAGCTGTCCGTTCAACC
>JBDLJO010000217.1:0-4221 GCA_039714275.1 Chloroflexota bacterium
TATGATAATATCTGGATGAGAGAATTACCTCTCTCATCGCCCCCTGAGCTTGTCGAAGGGCATCATTTCCTCTGCAACTCTGCTTCAAGATTTGCGTAAATCCCCATAGCATTCAAAATAACTAATGGAGAAAATCACATGAATAATGAAAAACGCCTCTATCGATCAGTAGACGACCGTATGATTGCCGGTATCTGCGGCGGTCTTGGGGAATACTTCGGCATCGATTCAAGCATAGTACGCCTGATCTTTGTCTTCGGCGCCTTCTTCACCGCGTCCGGTCTTTTTTGGATTTACCTGGCCATGCTGCTGATTGTTCCGGAATACGTCCCGGCCTCCGAAGCGGTTATCGCCCCAGATGAGCAGGAAACCGATTCCCCCGAATCCGAATAACTATCCCCTGATTGAGACCACCCAGCAAATAAAAAAAGCCCAGATTCGCACCTGGGCTTTTACACGTTGATATTTTCTTTTTTAAGACTTAGTTTTTAGTAGACCCCACTTTTAATGTCATTGCGAACGTAGCGCAGCGGAGTGCGGCAATCTCCCATGCTCTTGGCAGTATTCTCATCGCGTGGACATCGAAAATGACAGAGACCTTTTCCCCTTTACCAGACTCCCGTCTCACCCAATCTCAGCGTATCTGGCCCCCACCAGCTTCCCCAACGCCGCTGAGGACAGCCTGATGTTCAGCCCCCGCTGCCCTCCCGAGATATGGATCTCATCATAGTCATTCGCCGAAGAGTCGATCACAACCTGAAAGCCGCGCTTGATTAAAGCCAACGGAGAAATGCCCCCGGTCTCCAACCCGGTCATCTGCTCCGCTTCTTTCTGGGTAGCCAGTTTCAACTTTTTCTCACCCAGCGCTTTCGCCAGCCGCTTAAGGTCTACCTCGCTGTTGCCTGGCACCACTGCCAATATCGCTTTGCCGGGCTTTATCCGATTGACCACAATGGTTTTAAAAACCTTTTCTGGGGACACACCAAGCAAACGCGCACTTTCCAATGCTCCCAATTTCTCTTCTGGAAGCTCGAATACCTCATAGGAAATTTTGCGTTGATCCAGCAGACGGGTAACATTATTCTTTTTCATTATCTAATCACTCGCCACCATCGCGGTGATCACGCTGTCGATCAGCGCTTTATCGTCCGGCAGCAGCCCGGCTGCCGGCAAACGTAGAATCACCTTGGCCCAGCGTTCGTCCTGGCGATAGGCTCGTTTTAAATAGGGCTCTGCTTGGTCCATTTTCTTGATTGATACCAGCGTGACGCCCACCCAGAAAGGTACCTCACCGTTCGTCGCACTGTCGGGCACAATGGTCAGCGCTTCTTGATAGCACCCCAGGGCGCCCTTATGATCATTTTTTGCCAGCAGTGCATCGCCCTCGTTCAGCTTAATATAGGCTCGTTTGAGCTTCACCAGCCGCCGCAGCTCCGGTACGGGCTCTGGGTGGTCTTCCACCCGCAGATCAAAGATCCGGTCATCCCAGGGTTTGCCGCTTGACTCTGGCGACACTACCAGAAGTGCCGCTGACTGCTTGCCCCGGATATCGCCTCCTTCGCCCTCAGCCGCTTCTAAGGCTGCTAATAAGCGCTCGGCTAAATCACCTTCTGTCTTTTCGTAAGCACTCGCCATCGCACCCCAGACGAACTCATTTTCCATCAAGTTGGCCTGTACAGAAAAACCATCCCCCAAATAGTGTCCGGCTGCCCAAATGGCCTTGTCGCCGGTGTGCACGGCCGCATGCCCATTTGCATCAACCATAGCAACCTGACGCACAGCTTCGTCCTCATCGGTTGAGACCAGCGCCGCCAGCGCCTCGGATGCGCTCCTTCCCGCTGCCATCAGCGTCAAACCCAGCGGACCGTAGGCAGCCTCAACAAAAGACTGTGTCGCCACCGCTCCCACACCTGCTTCTGCCCAGGGGACGATTGCACCCACCGAAAACCAATGCGATTGCACCGCCACGCCCATCTGGCCGGTACCCTCATCCCGGGCCACGATCGAGTAGGTCGCCACCGGCCGGGTTGGAGTGCGCTCATCGCTTCTAAAATTGGGGGTCTTTAGCGTATTCTTCATGGCCTATCCTTGGTTAATTTCAGCAATGCACTCAATTTCAACCAGCGCGTCCAGTGGATTTTGTTTGACCGCAATCGTCGAACGGGCTGGTTTGTGGGATCCAAAGATTTCTCCATAGACCACGTTCATCCCCTGAAAGTCGCCCATATCCTTGAGAAAGACCGTTGTTTTTACCACGTTCTGCAGCGAGAGTCCCATCCCGCCCAGGACCGTCGCCAGGTTTTCTAAAACGCGCCTGGTCTGCTCCCCGATGGTATCTCCGACCAGCTGCATGGTTGCCGGGTCCAGGGGTGTTTGCCCTGAGCAAAAAACGAAATTCCCGCTTCTGATCGCGTGACTGTAGGGTCCAATTGCTTCGGGCGCATCTGGGATACTGTAGACTTTCATAGTTTATTTTCCTCGGCTGATCATTAATTCGCTAATTGGGTGAAAAAAGGTTTTAGATCTTCGACCTTATCATAGGTGGTTACCTGAGATGAAATGCCGCGCAGCGTCTCAGATATATCGCGGCCTGTTTTTGCTATCGTGATGATGGGTATTTTTCTAGCATGCCCGTAGCCTGCCTCGATTCCGATACCGACACCTTTTTCAGATAACTCAACCAGCATTAAGTCACAGACCTCGATCTCAGAAAAAGATTTCATCATCAGTATTTCAGGTGCATACTGTATTTCTCCCCACTTTTCAAGATCGCGCGCCGCACAGACCGTCTCAATCCCCGCGCTTTCTAACATCCTAGAAATGGCTTCAATTTCACTGCGGTTGCGCTGGTCTGCATGGTATTTTATCGCCAGGTAAGCACGCAAATTAAAGTTCCTCCGCACCCCGGATAAGTCTCTTGATTCGTTTTTCCTGTGAGCTGTTCATATCGCCGGTCCGTTTTTCCCAGCAGTTAATTATTTTTATACCTGATCATCTCTTTCCACAATGATCGTGCTTTTGGTAATTAATGCCGCCACAGCACCAATTGCCGCCAGCTGCGGCGCCAGCAGGGCGCCCACGACCCCTATGGTGAGCGGGATATCCATCAATACGCGGCCTTCATCGTTTTTGATCACAATGCTGCGTACATTACCCTCATGCACTAATTCCTTAATCTTGGCGATTAATTTATCGCCATCGACCTGGAATTCCTCCGTTCGTGTTTTTTGCTCGTTCATCATCGGCATCCTTTTTAAGAAATATCCGCAAAAACTTCCTGTGGTGCAAAGGCAACACCCACCATGCTGGGTCCTGTATGGGCGCCCAAAACCAGCGACATCGGACTGGTAGGCATCCATTGGCACTCAAATCGCTGGTTGATTAATCCTCGCAGCATTTCTGCACCTTCTAGGTTAAAGGAATGCAGTACTTGAACCCTCAGTTTTGTGCCTTCATCATAATGCTCTGCCATGCGGTCTACCAGACCCTTCAGTGCTCGTTTAAAGGTCCGCACCTGCCCAAGTTGAATATAGGTCCCGTTGACCTTTTCAACGCCAATCATCGGTTTGATATTCAGCAGCGAAGCCACCAGACCTTTCATATGGCTGATTCGCCCACCGTGGATCAGGTATTTCAATTCATTGAGCGTGTACATGCTCTCGCTGGCCGCACTGATTTTTTCCATCAGGGCCAGTATTTTATCTTTTGCCCACCCTGCTTTGATCGCCCGTGCCGCTGCCGCAACCTGCCAGCCTGCCGCCGCAGAGAGGGTTTTTGTATTGATATGTGTGATATTGGCCTCCGGCACCATTTCTGCCCCGGCTTTAGCTGCATTGAAGGTGCCGCTTAACCCGGCTGTCATGTGGATCGAAAGGATGTCCGGGTCTGAAGTCGCTAACTCCCGGTAGATCTCGGCAAACTCTCCAGCAGGTGGCTGCGATGTTACTGGGAGGTTTTCTGATGCTGCTAATAGGGCATAAAAATCTTCTGGTTTAATGTCGATCCCTTCTTGATAGGACTTGCCGTCCAACGTGACGACCAACGGCACGACTTGAATATTGAGCTCTTTTTTTTCTTCGGGGCTTAGGCTTAGATCAGTCCCGCTGTCGGTAACGATTTTCATTTTTTACTCCTGGTCGCATTTAATATACCTTCACTTACATTATCTTAATCATACCAAGATTAATCAAAATATCATCATTAATTCTATCCGTCTTTACT
>JBDLJO010000218.1:0-4216 GCA_039714275.1 Chloroflexota bacterium
ATGTCCGATAAAATGAAGCCGTAAATTGGTTCTATCACGCATTCTATCGAGTACGTCTTGCAGAAGGTTTATGTATTCTTTTGTAATCTGCACCTCTCCCAAACCGAAATGAATGGGCGGTACCAGGTTGTCGAGTTTAACCGTTTTAAAATTCTGTTCGACAACCTCACGAATTTCCATGCGGTCCCCTTCTTTTTCCTCGAATACCGCAGGATCGTGAATCCATAATGTGGAGGACTTGTCAGCCGGAAGATGCATCTCGGTTTGCTCTCCCTGAAAGCCTGATTCTCTAACACCTGTTTCCTGGGCAGTGGCCATTCCAACTCCCACGACAAAATAGATGCTCAGGGATAGAATAACCATAGCCCGATTGAGCATCGATGCTGTAGCTGGAAATAGTATGTAAAGTATTCGTCCCATAATTTTCACATTAACGCCTCGTAAACGGCATGCCACGCCGCCAAAAAATTTTAGTTTCAATGGTCAATCGGTATTTACCGTGTGCCTGATTCCACTGGCGACCGATTTCCTTCTTCAATTTTTCCATACGCTTTTTGACCAGGCCTTTTTGTTCCACATCGGCAAGGTAAGACAAACGCAGGATGGACGGCGCCTTGTGCAATTCTTGAATCAGAATAGGAATCCTGGGTTTCCATTGCAGGCGCATTTCACTACTGTCGGGTTCAAATACGCCGTCAGCTATATCAAGACGCACTATGCGGTGGATGGTGGCACCAAAGTTGAAACGCAGCATTTTCCCGCGGGTGGCCCGCTGAACCCGTGGATTTTCAGTTATCATTCGATAACCTGACGGCAGGCTACGCTCGTCTATTTTAAGAATAAAATTACTGCCGCGGTCTTGGTCGGGTACTGCCGCACAGGTGATGTGAAACCGTCCATGTTTATCAGTGGTAGCGATCAGGCCGCGGGCTGTAACTAATCGAACACCGGGTAAGCCTAATTCGCCGCTATCTTGCCAGCCGTTCAGGCTACGGTCGTCGAAAACCTTACCGATAACATCAGTGCAGTCGATGTCCGGGTCGGGAACGACCTGCACGGTGGCTGTCGCATCTTCCGTGATTCTGGCACCTATGGCACTGTTGAGCACAAAAGCACTGTTAACATATTCACCTTCGGAAACACCCGAACCTACGACCAACAGTAACTGAAGTGTAAATATTTCATTAACCTGAAGTTCGAGATTTTCCCAAACCAGCTCCTGACCATTGATCTGCGGCTCAAGCGATGCATTGTTCAATCGACTGGAGCCGGACACGTACTTGAACCCGGCCGGGAAGCGATCAACGACACTGATGTCGTACAAGGGTACGCCATACACATTGTTTATAGTAATCGTGTAAGGCACCAGCTTTCCACGGGCCACATTGATCAGGGGTGAGGTCTTGGTAATGGCCACAGCTCCGTCAAGAACCGGATCAAGGGGTATGGAGTTGTTAAAAATCTGGCTCTGACCTGGTATGCTGGCGTTGTCCAATACAAGGTGCAAATGATAAGCGGTTCCGGCGGTGCGCGGGGGGACTGAAACCGGCGGTATTCCGGCGTAAGTTGTCACCTCACAGTAATCGGTTGTACTCGGGACCGCATCATTAACAGTGCCGGGACAAGCCGGGACTGAAAATGGCGGTGTAGCAGCGTCACTGGCAGGTGGAATAACTTGGGACAAAGCGCCAGTGTATCCGGTAGGAGGCGGTGTAACCTGTATAAGATAAGTGCCACCTGCCGGACAAGCTGTATCGCTAAAATTCAGGTCAAACTTGTAAAAGCCGTCCTGAGCCGTCACCTGGGTCTGCTGGAGAGGATCATCAAAACAAAGGCCCGGAAGCATTGTTCCGGTTACAGCATTCACCAGAGACAAGGAAGCGCCGGATACCGGTACACGGGCGATTGAGTTGTATACGGCTCCGTTGGGCGAAATTGGCAGATTCAGATTCTGTAAAATTGTTCCCGGGGTCACAGTAATACCGCTGATGCTTTGCGGACCATTGGTGAATACGGAATCAGCATAACCGAGTGAAGGGGTATTCGGCCCGGCACCGGCCGCACGGAAACGCAGTTCGTAGAATTCGGAAGTTCCCGCATTAGGAGCGACACCGGTGAATCGATAGGTACCATTGGCACCCGTTAGCACCGTTGCAAGTAGTAGATTATTGCGATATAAATCAACAGACCAGCCCTCAAGATGATTCTCGCTACTTTCATCAAGTGTGTTCAGGTTGGCATCATGCCAGACGATGCCGTTGAAAGTGGCACTGTTCGGTGTTCCGCCAACATCTAAACTCACGACTGCCGATTCTGTCTGCGTACCGTTATTCCAACTCACGACACCGGTATTGGTGAGCGTCGTCCCTATCGGAACCGACGGTTCTATCTGCACACGGAACCGAACCACGGCAGAACCGCCCGTTGGTAAATTCCCGTACTGAGCGGAATAATCGGCAGAGAAGATTGTTCCTGAGTAACTGACGCCAACAGGGGAGCCATTCATACTGCCTGACCCGGGGATATAGTTTACAAGACCGGCCATTATACCCAAGTCATCGGTCACCACTACTTGTGTGGCAGGCCGGCTACCGATGTTGTTTACTCTGATCACATATTCAAGCTGACTGCCTGGGAGCGCAACACCACCGCCGACTACGAACACTTCTTTTATAATACTCAATAACTGTTCATCCCCCACCACGATTAGGGTAGGCTGATCACCGTTGGCATCAATACCGTCGGCGTCCGTCGGCTCGTCAAGCGCTTCGTTGGTGCTCACAATTCCCTGGTTACTGATAATGCTTGCAGGAATAACACCGGCATTCACCCGGACATCGAAAGTGACCACCGCTGTTGTGCCTATGGAAATCGTACCGTTACCGGTACCTGGCAAAGGTGGGGTCAGGTCGGAAGAACTTACGTCGATGCCGGTAATCAGAGGAGAATTTCCGCCATCAGGCTGCCCTACCGGGAGGTTGTTTAGATAGACAGAATCGGAAACATAGGTTGTATCTGCAGGTACCGCGTCTGTAAATACCACTCCTGTAGCAGGAGCTGCTCCTGTATTGGAAATAACGATAGTGTAACGAAGTTCGTCACCGGGATCCACGATTCCATCAAAATTTTGATCCACTGAAAGCTGCACTGTCTTGTGGGCATCCACCAGGGGAAAATTTCCCACGACATCCCGGGTCGGGTCATCCTGAACTGCAGTTGCCGGATCATCGCTTGGCTCCTGGAAGACAACAGGACCACTGCCCTGACCGTCTGCATTGACAAAACCCTGGTTGGAGATAATCGTGCCATCGACCACATTGGCGTCGATTACCACCTCGAAGGTGATCGTTGCTATGTTGTCTGTGGCAGCTGTGGCATCGGCACGCATATAACCCGTTGTAGAGGTGTCGGAAGAATTTATCAGCATGCCGGTTTGCAGCGAGGATACTCCGGGAGAAAGATCAGCTACAACCATGCCGTTCAAGAAAGTAGTTCCTGGCACATAGGCCGTATGGGTCGGAACCTGATCTTGTAAAACGGTATTTATGGCGTTCTCACTGCCGACATTTTTCACGGTAATGGTATAACGCAGGGTATCGCCGGCCACAAGTTCATCAGGGTCATCAGTGATGTCCTGGGATGTTTTCCAGATGTCAAAGACGGGCGACGAGCTGATCAAGGTAGAGGTCTGGTTACTATTAACCGGAATCAGATTATCCCCTGTCAGGTAAGCATGATTCAACACGGTCAGACCGTTTTGAATCACCGGCGCCAATTCTGCCTCGAACACAATCGTCACAGTGTCGTTGATACTCCCTTGTGCATCCAGGGTCAGATTGCGAATATCGATGATGCCCGTTCCATTGGCACCACCTGTAGCATTGGTGTTAGTTGTATCTGCATTCGTGTCAGAAACACTGATGATTTGCAGGCTGCCGGGTGTAAACTGCGCGGCCAGATCGTCAACCACCGATAGGTTGGTCAAAGCAACAATACTCTGATTGGTGAGAACAAGGGTGTAGCTCAGCATGTCTCCGGGTCGGGCATTTGCACCCGGGTCCTCTCCTGTGGTCGCATTGACAACGGATTTCACGAACGAAACTTCGAGTTGGGTTGTTAGAGTCTGGGTAGCCGGACCGGCAAAGTAGTCGTTTACTGCCGGTATCCCTGTTCCATTGCGCTCAAAGGCGCTGTCGCCGTCAAGGCCGGTCCATTG
>JBDLJO010000219.1:0-4209 GCA_039714275.1 Chloroflexota bacterium
TTACTCAATTTACCCACGATCGGCACTTTAACGCACTGGTTAGAGCACACTTATGAGAGCTTCCATATGCACCTGCATCATGGAGAATTCAACATGACAGTCGCATTATCGTCAACCGTGCTGGCCCTGACTGCGATCGTTATTTCCTGGTTGATCTACGGGCGTAAACCGCTGGCTGAAGGTCAGGCTGACCCGCTCGAAGGGGCACTTGGTCCGGTCTTCAAGGGCATGAACGCCAAATGGTGGGTTGATGAGCTTTATTGGGCTGTGATCCTTAATCCTTATATCAACCTATCACGCTTCTTGGCGGAAACCATTGATTGGAATTTCTGGCACGATTGGGTGCACGACAGCGTCATTGTGCGAGCCTTCAAAAACCTGACCCACTTCCTAGCCGAAACCTTTGATTTGGGCTGGGTAGATGGATTTTTCAACGGCTTAGCCTACCGCACACAGGATGCAGCTAACTCGCTGCGCCGCATACAAACCGGCTTTGTTCGCAACTATGCCCTTTCGGTATTTATCGGTGTGGTTGTCATCCTTGGTTATTTGATCATACAGTAAAACACGTTTTATTTTGGAAGAGGATAAACTATGAATCTAGTTTCACACCCCCTTACACTGGTCACTTTCTTCCCTTTGGTGGGCGTACTTATACTCTTGTTCCTCAAACCGGAACAGAAAAACGCGCACCGGTGGACGGCATTGATCACTTCGTTGATCACCTTTGGTATTTCGCTCTGGGTGCTGAGCGCCTTTGATGCTAATAATCCGGAGCAGCAGCTGGTGATCAACTTGCCCTGGATCCAGGTGGCAGGCTGGAATATCAGCTACCATATGGGGCTTGATGGGTTAAGCATTTTACTGGTCTTGCTGACAACTTTCATCACGCCGATCTCAATCCTATCCACCTGGACTGCAGTGGAAGACCGTGTCCGTGATTTCATGCTTTTCTTCCTCTTGCTGGAAGTCGGCATGACCGGGGTTTTCCTGGCACAAGATCTATTCTTGTTCTATGTTTTCTGGGAATTCACCCTGGTGCCCATGTACTTCTTGATCGGTATTTGGGGCGGCCCGGAGCGCATGTATGCCGCGGTCAAGTTCTTCTTGTACACGATGGCAGGTTCTTTGCTGATGCTGCTAGCCGTTCTTTGGCTGGGCATTTATCAAGGGACCTTCTCTGTACCCGAACTGGTGGCGATGGGCGGGATTCCAGCCCACATTCAAGGGTGGCTCTTTATCGCTTTCGCAGCCGCTTTTGCGATCAAAGTGCCGATGTGGCCGCTGCACTCCTGGCTGCCAGATGCGCACGTGCAGGCACCCACAGCTGGTTCGGTGATCCTTGCCGGCGTACTGCTAAAAATGGGCACTTACGGCTTTGTGCGCTTCAATATTCCCCTCTTCCCTGAAGCAGCGGTTAGATATGCACCAACAATGGCATTCTTGGCCGTGGTTGGCATTATCTACGGCGCAGCGGTTTCTTACGCACAAAAAGATGTCAAAAAATTGGTTGCTTATTCTTCGATCAGCCACCTGGGCTTTGTGATCTTGGGCTTGTTTGCCCTCAATTCGCAAGGTGTGCAGGGCGGCATCCTGCAAATGATCAACCACGGCTTGAGCACAGGCGCTTTATTTATCATCGTGGGTATGATCTATGAACGGCGCCATACCCGTGAAATGAGCGATTTCGGCGGCTTATGGAAATCGATGCCCATTTACGGCTCCCTGACCTTGATCGTTACCCTTTCGTCGATGGGCCTGCCGGGTTTGAACGGCTTTGTCGGTGAGTTTGCCATTCTCTTGGGTGCCTTCGGCTCTGAAGCGATCGGCTCGCCCTGGTTTGCCGGACTGGCAGCAATCGGTGTCATCCTGGCAGCGGTATATATGCTTAAGATGTTCCAAAACCTTTTCCTTGGACCGCTCGATAAAGAAGAAAACAAGCAGGTCAAAGATATCAACGCACGCGAAATCATCACCCTGGTTCCGCTGTTGATCTTCATCTTCTGGATCGGTCTCTATCCGAAGCCCTTCTTTGCGCTGATCGCCCCCACAGTAGATAACCTGGTGGCCACCGTGCAAGCTGCGGCAATGGCTATCCACTAACCGAGGATTTCTATGAAAGCAACTGATCTGCTCTCGATTCTCCCTATCCTCATCCTGGTCGTCTGGGCCAGTATTCTCTTGCTGGTGGATGTCTTCACCAAAAAGAAGATTCTCACCCCGGTGCTTGCCGCTTTGGGATTTGCCGTTGCCTTAGGTTTTTCGATTAACCCGGGAAACATCGTCGGCTTCAACGGCATGGTGGTGATGGACAGCTTCGCAGCTTTCCTGAACATTCTTTTCGCCATCAGCGGTTTGGCCGGGATTGCGCTGGCATATGATTACAACAAACGCATGGGATTAGATCGCGGCGAGTATTATGTACTATTGATGTACTCGGTCAGCGGCATGATGCTCATGGCAGCGGCCAGTGACTTGATCGTCATCTTCCTGGCCCTTGAGCTGCTCTCCATCCCGCTTTATGTTTTGGCAGGGTTTGCCCGCCCGAAACTTGATTCTGAGGAAGCAGCCCTGAAGTATTTCCTGCTGGGCGCCTTTGCGGGTGGTTTCGTGGTCTACGGCGTGGCGCTGGCATTTGGCGCCACCGGGTCTACAGCCCTCGGCGAGATCGTCGCCGCGGTCAATGCTGGCAGCGCTGATATGACGCTGCTGACCATCGGCGCGGCGCTGATCCTGGTGGGTTTCGGCTTCAAGGTTGCGGTGGTGCCCTTCCAAATGTGGACCCCGGATGTTTATCAAGGTGCACCCACACCGGTAACTGCTTTTATGGCAGTCGGTGCCAAAGCTGCTGGTTTTGCCGCTTTGCTGCGCATCCTGGTAGCAGCACTGCCTTCCCTGGCGCTTGACTTGACTCCCATCCTTTGGGTATTGGCAGCCTTGACCATGTTCTTCGGCAATGTGGTTGCTATCGCCCAGAGCAATATTAAACGCATGCTGGCTTACTCCAGCATTGCGCACGCCGGTTATATCGCGATGGCTTTGGTCGTCTTTGGGGGCGACCGGGCGATCACAACCGATGCCGTTTCCGCGGCACTGTTTTATTTACTGGCCTATGCGATCACCAATTTCGGCGCCTGGAGCGTGGTTATCGCCCTGGAACAGAAAGAAGGTAAGGGCTTAGAATTGAGTGATTACGCAGGCTTAGGGCGCAAGTACCCCGGCCTGGCTGCTGCGATGCTGGTCTTTATGCTTTCGTTTGCTGGCGTACCTCCCACGCTGGGTTTTATGGGTAAATTTTATCTATTCCGCACCGTGTTGGAAGCCGGCTACGTCTGGCTGGCAATCATCGGCGTGCTGACATCGCTGATCTCCGCCTACTTCTACTTGCGAGTTTTGGTGATCATGTATATGCAGGACGGCGATCCGCAAGTTGAAACCAAAGGCTTGATCAACTTCACGGTTACCAGCACTGCGATTGCAACTGTGGTATTGGCGATTGCGGCAGCACCGCTCTTTAATTGGGCCAGCCAGGCTGTGCTCAATCTTTTCTAAATCACACATTTTCACAACTCAAAGCCCTAAAGGTTTATATTTCCTTTAGGGCTTTTTTTATGGTATACCTAAACAGGGAATCCAAACCAGTTTTTCCCCGGAGCGATACATGATCCCCTACCCCACAACACTTACGAACGGCACGATCACCCTGCGCCCGGTTCAGCTGGATGATGTATCAACCATGACCCAGGCCGTTCATGAATCGATCCCAGCGATCATGCCCTGGATGGGTTGGTGCCACCCCGATTTCTCAGAAGCTGAAGCTCGGATATGGATCAGCTCCCTACCGGCAGCCTGGAGAGCAGGCACCCAATATGCCTTTGCCATCACGGACACCCAAGATGGCACCTTTCTGGGCGGCTGCGGCCTAAATCACATCAATAGAATTTATCGATTGGCTAATCTCGGTTATTGGGTGCGCACCAGCGCTGCCGGCCGCGGTATTGCTACGCAAGCGACAAGACTTTTAGCACGCTTTGGTATTGAGCGACTTAATCTGCTGCGGGCTGAAATCGTGGTTGCCGTAGACAATCATGCCAGCTTGCGGGTTGCGGAGAAGTGCGGTGCTGCCCGTGAAGGTGTGCTGCGCAATCGACTGATCGTGCGAGGTAACATTCTTGATGCGGTCATGCACGCACTGGGACCGCAAGATTT
>JBDLJO010000220.1:0-4209 GCA_039714275.1 Chloroflexota bacterium
GCAATTGACTTTAGCCGAAATTTTGAATTTGCCGGTGGTGATTCATACACGCAATAAAAATGAACAAGACCGGCAATGTATTAAGGACACCCTGGCGATATTATCAGAGTTTCGTAATCGAATATTCGGTGTACTGCATTCGTTTTCTGGCAACTTATCGGAATTAGAACAAACCCTTGATCTAGGTTATCATATCGGAATAACGGGTCCCGTGACCTTCTCAAAAGCACATGATCTGCGACGCTTAATAAATTCTTTGCCTTTAGAGCGATTGTTGATTGAAACAGACAGCCCTTTTCTTACACCACATCCTCATCGTGGTAAGCGCAATCAACCGAGTTATGTGGCGTTAATTGCTGAGAAAATCGCCCAGGTTTTAGATCGCACGACAAGCGAGATAGCAAAGATTACAACGGCGAACGCCAACCATTTATTTCAATGGAGTTAATAGGATTGAGCACAAATTTCTTTTCCCTAGTTGAAGGCCGCATCCAGCTTGTTGAAGCGCGGATGCGTGAATATGTCGAGGAGCATCATCCTGATTTAAGATTAGTATTAGATCACTTGATCTCATCGGGCGGCAAACGAATTCGTCCTGCTGTGGCTTTATTAGCAGGGAGTATGCTGGGGGCTGAAAAAGATCCTTTAATTACTTTAGCAGCTTCCATTGAAATGTTACACACTGCGACCTTAGTGCATGATGATTTGATTGATGATTCGCTATTGCGCAGAGGAATGCCTACGCTAAATGCTAAATGGTCGCCTGCCGCAACAGTTTTAGCGGGTGATTATATTTTTGCCAGAGCCGCAGAATTGGCATCGCAAACTGAATCGATAGTTGTGATGCAGCTCTTTGCTAAAACACTGGCTACTATTGTCAATGGGGAAGTCACTCAATTGTTTACCAGCCGAGGTGTTGCCAGCCGGGAAGATTATTACCAGCGAATTTACGCGAAAACCGCATCCATGTTTGTCTTGGCTACTCGCGCTGCGGCGGTACTTAGCCCTGTTGATGATGGTGTTGTTGAATCTGTGCATCAATATGGATATGAGGTTGGTATGGCCTTCCAAATCATTGATGATATCCTTGATTTTACTGGAGAGCAAGCCACTGTGGGCAAACCGGTTGCCAGTGATTTACGTCAGGGATTGGTGACCTTACCAGCCCTTTATTATCAAGAAGCCAACCCTGGTGATCCTGATATGCAGGCTGTTCTAAATGGGGAATACCACAATGGGGAGCGATTGACTCGCTTAGTGAAATCAATTCGGGCTAGTGGAGCAATCCAGCAAGCGCATGATGAAGCTAAATCCTTCGTCGCACGTGGATTAGAAGCGCTAAATGGTTTACCAAATGGTGTAGAATTTCAGGCTCTCTATGAGATCGGGTCATATATTGTTGATCGAGAGATTTAAAGTTGATACATTTTTAAATTAAAGACACCGCCAGTTGAGATTGCGGTGTCTTTTTTTATTAAGATCTTGGAGTTTTAAAAACGTTAGTTGTACATATACAACCCTAAGGGGTAGGTAAATTATAGAAATTATATACTGCGTTGGAAAGCTGTCCAACAAGGCTTGATGAAGAATCCCAAATCAGTTGTACAGGATGACTGAGGAAAACCACCAAAACATAATTGCCGCCCGGAGTGTAGACGATACCCGCATCGCCAATCAGGTTGATAATGCCATTATCCGTAACCCAGCCGTGTTTGTGGGCGATTTGTGTGCCCTCTGGAATGCCGGCTTCAAGCAGGGAAGGCATTTTGTTCAACGTGAGGTAAGTTACCATCTCTTTACACTCATCTTGTGTGATCTCGTTAGCAAAGATAGCTGTTAGTGCGCCGCCTCCTGATTGTTCACATTGGTAAAGATCTTCTAAGAGCATGCCAATATCTGATGATGTGGTTTGGTTATAAATATCGGGGAAAGTTGTCAGATCTTCGCGCAAATTTGCCGGGGTTTCGAAAATCGCCAGTATAGGTGCCCCAAGATAAAAATGCCCGGCTAAAAAGGTGTTTTCTAATCCCAAAGCGTTTAAGTCATCACTGAGGATCAGTGGAGCACGATCAGAATCAATTTCACGCTGCATCAACCAATCAGTTGATTCGTTGCCCGATTCGAGAATCATTTTTTCAATTAGATTCGATGTTTCTTCGTCTGGTGTGTTATCGATTCGGCGGTAGGTAGAAATGAGGATGGGGATTTTAATAATGCTGGCAGCTGAAAATGCCACATCGGGAGCGACGGTATAATCAAAACCTTGTTGGTATGCGAAGTGAATTTCATCGCCAGTTTGTAAATCCAGCATATATAATCCCACCAAACCATCAAATTCAGCCAAATCAATGGTTTGTTTGAGTAAAATATTCAAGTTAGTAATCGATGGACGTGGAGGTAAGGTTCGTTGTAAGGGCAGCGAAACAATTCTATGGGATGTGGATTGTAAGGCTCGCTCTATCGGGATGATGGCGCGATCAATATCAACAGATGTGCCTAAATTTCCTGGTTGAAACTGTACTGTCCCGGCAACAGGGATTGGGGGCGTTGGGGGTTGATCGTATCGAGAAGCAATCTCCTCTTGAAGGTAGGTACGTAATCTATCTTCAGCATGTGTTTCTCGTAAAGGAATATTAGCTGCTTGAACCGTACGGCCCCATAGATAATCCCAAAATCCGAGCCAGAATGGTTGTTGCGTGCGTTCAAGGCTGGCGGCCGCCAGCATACTCTCTAAATCTAATTCAAAGCCGACAACTGCTGGGTCGAGATGAATTATATTGTTTCCGTAATGGAGTTCTACGGGAATATTATAGGCTTCTAATAGACGTTGGGCCGCGGCTTGACGATCTAATCCACCAACGGGGATTCCAGCAATTTCCATGCTGTTGGGGAAAGCAGCACGTAGTTGGCTAAATTGGACAAACTGTAGGGCAGCAAGCACGATAGCAAATAATAAGAGAAAGGCTGATATCCAGCCCAGTGCAGAAAATGATTTCCGTGTTTTCAAAGGTTGCCTCCGATTGTCGAGAGTATATCACAACGGATATGTTTTCCGTTTACCCAAATAAAGCCCGTGAGAAAATTTATTACAAGCGTGTTAATTTTCAGGTTATTCTATTTTCCCTGCTAAATGTGAAAACAGAATTGCAATAATCTTCAATTCATTTTTAATCGTGGAAACTATGCCTTCTGTTCTAAATATCGTAGAAACATTACTTTTATCAATGAATTTTTATGGTTTTTTTTATGGTTTTCTTCCAGAAAGAAGATTATACTTTTATTGTGCAAAAACCTTTATATTTACAGCTCGAATTGATGATACTTAGTCTCAAGGATGGTTTTTTATGCTGCGTGCTTTGTTGATTTATCTCTCTCAAGCTGCCTGGGCGCGTGCAGTAGTTACCCGGTGGAGTTTGACCTGGCGAGTCGCTTCTCGATTTGTAGCTGGTGAATCACCGGATGATGCGATTGAAGCAATAAAGCAGCTTAATGAAAAAGGTATTTGTGCAACACTTGATCACTTAGGGGAGAATATTACCAGTGAAGAAGATGCATTGAGTGCAACCCAAGAAATTTTGCACATCTTAGATGTTATTGAAAATACTGGTGTGCGAGCTGGTGTTTCTATAAAGCTTAGTCAAATAGGATTATTGTTGGGCGAGGAAATTTGTGAACACAATTTACGCCTGATTATGGAGCGAGCTATGCTTCACAATAATTTTGTGCGCATAGATATGGAAGATTCTCCTGTTACTGATGTTACGCTGCGTTTAATGCGCGCTATGCGTCGTGATGGGTATGCAAAACATACCGGTATTGTCATTCAATCCTATCTTTACCGCAGTGAGGATGATGTTCGGCAGCTTATGAATGAAGGTACTAGTGTACGTATCTGTAAAGGTGCTTACAAAGAGCCTCCTGAGATTGCTTATCCAAAAAAAGCGGATGTGGATTCTAACTTTGACCGCATTACTAAGATCATGTTGGATCAGGTCAAAGAGAACCAGATTGTTGGTGATACCACATGTGGACGTTTTCCACCCATCCCGGCTATAGCAAGTCATGATGATGCTCGCATTCTATATGCAAAAAATTATGCTGATGAGCTTGATTTACCTAAAAGAGCACTGGAATTTCAAATGCTCTATGGTATTCGCCGTGATTGGCAAATTGCCTTGGCTGAGGATGATTATCCTGTGCGTGTCTATG
>JBDLJO010000221.1:0-4195 GCA_039714275.1 Chloroflexota bacterium
CTTTATGGCGTTGAAGATTTGGCGCATGCCTTTGTACGCGCTGCCCATCAGCATCCAGAGCTGCGTTTATTGATCTTGGGTGATGGCCCATTAGCGCCTTCCATCCGGTCTATTTTCCAACAGGGTGGTGTCGTTGACCGGGTGTATTTTCCCGGACAGGTCGCCAGCCAAGACTTACCAGGTTACTATCAAGCCGCGGATCTATATATCAGCACATCGCATAGCGATGGCACATCAATTTCACTGCTGGAGGCCTTAGCTTGCGGTACGCCAGTTTTGCTGACGGATATTCCCGGGAACCAGGAATGGATCACCAACCCGGGAGAAGCTGGTTGGTTGTTCCGTGATGGGGATGTTGATGCGCTGGTTAAGGGCATTGAATTTGCTCTGGATCAACGGGATCAGCTGCCTGGTATGGGAGAAAAAGCCCGTCAATTGGCAGAATCGAGAGCCGATTGGGGTAAGAATTTCCCGAAATTATTTGAAGCCTATAAATTGCATTAGGAAATAAGTATGCTTAAATTTGATGATTTGGCCACTGAGTTCAAAGCTCTTGGCCTAGAATCCGATGATACATTGTTAGTTCACTCCTCTTATAAATCTTTTGGCGGTGTGGACGGTGGACCGCAAACCGTGATTGATGCTTTATTGGCAGTGCTTGGTGCAGAAGGCACCTTGATCATGCCAACCTTCAACTTTGATTTTTGCAAAAATGAACCCTGGGATGTACGCAGCACACCATCTCATATGGGGGCGATCACGAATATGGTGCGCGAGCATCCTGAAGCGCGGCGCGTTTTTCATCCCATTTATTCCTTTGCCGTATTGGGAGCCCAGGCTGAATTTCTAACCAAAGATCACTACAAAAGCAGCTATGAACGCAACTCGCTGTTTGGTAAACTGCGGGATTTAGATGGCAAGATCATGATTGTTGGCCTGTCCTACACGAACAGTATGACCTTTTTTCATCACGTTGAAGAGATGGAAGGTGTTGATTATCGGTATATGAAATACTTCACCGGCATGGTTACCGATGAGCATGGTAAAACTTATCAAGATACATTTTCCATGTTGGTGCGTGATGTAGAAAAAGATGTTATCACTGAGGTTAACCCCATGGGCGCATTGATGGAAAGTGCAGGTATTGTTTCCATGCGACAAATTGGTGACGCATCTGTAAAACTAATGGGTGCAAATGAAGTTTACGATTTTACCGTCCGGGAAATGAAGCGTGATCCAAAATTACTCTATCAAATTGATGGTCAGGAATGAATCTCAAGGCGATTCTAGAAAAAATTTACCCCTTGCACCGCACCCTGGCTTCGAATGGTACCGATGAAGCCCTTCGGATTGTCGGCGATCATATGCCGGCAGACGCTCAATATGCTGTTGAGACATATATACCAGGGACACCGATTTGGACCTGGTCAGTACCAGAGCGCTACCATGTTCTTGAAGCTTATTTGGAAACCGAAGATGGCGAGAGGATTGTTGATTTTGCGGATAACCCCCTGCATATCGTTTCGTATTCTTTACCGATTGATAAACTGCTCACCTGGGATGAACTGGATTCGCATCTGCATTTCAATGAGAAATTGCCCCACACCATTCCGTGGATTTTCAAGTATTACCAGCGTGATTGGGGATTTTGTCTGACCAAGCATGTTTATGATAGCCTGCCGCGAGATGCGCGCTACCGAGCAGTTATTCGAGTTGAGTTTTTATCTGATCCTAAAGATGGTGGGTTTAAGGTAGCTGCCGGTGTGCTGCAGCCCGAAGGTGGGGGTCTTTCTGAACGGGGAGAGATGCTGATATCCTCCCACATTTGCCATCCAATGCAAGCCAATGATGATGCTGCTGGCGTGGTTACTTCGATTGGTCTGGCACAGCGATTAACTGAAAAACCATTACCATCAGGTTCCATGACGGTTCGCTTCTGGTTTGGGCCAGAAACCATTGGTACGATCGCCTATCTGGCTCACCATGAAGATTTGATACCCAATCTCAAGGGCGGTATTTTTGTTGAGATGACTGGTAACGACAGCCCCATCTCCTGGCATCACTCTCGTCAGCACAATCATCTTTTAGACCGCATAACGGCCTATGTGATGGAGAATCACCAACATGATGAGCGTGATTTTGCTGCCCATCCGGCCAATGATGAGCGCGTCATCAACGGCCCTGGTGTAAATGTGCCCTGTATATCAATCAACCGTTGGCCTTACGACCAGTACCACACTACGGATGACAACCTGGATATTATTCAGGAAGAAAAACTCCAGGGTGCAGTTGATGTTCTTGAAGAGATTGTGCGGATTTTTGCCAGCAACTATATCCCCAAACGCAGATTCCGAGGCCCTGTTTTTCTTTCGGGTCATAATTTGTGGGTTGATTGGCGTGACAACTGGGAACTCAACCGCGCCATCGAAAAAATCATGATGCGATTTGAAGGTCAACATAGTATTTTTGATATTGCCGAAGAAGTTGGTTTGGATTATTGGGTGGTGCGTGATTATGTGGAAAAATTCCGGGCCAAAGGTTTCGTTGAAATCTTGTCTGTTCCAGGTGAGGCACAATCATCATGACCAGAACCATCGCGATCATTCAGGCTCGCATGGCTTCATCTCGTTTACCAGATAAAGTGCTGCTTGATATTGGTGGACGTCCGATGCTGGACTGGGTGATTGAGCGCACACAGCGTGCGAATTTGGTGGATAAAGTCATTGTGGCTACGACAACGGATCCAAGTGACGACCCTGTGGCCGCCTTCTGCTCAGAGCATGGATATACTTTCACCCGCGGCAGCGAGCCAGATGTACTGGATCGCTATTATCAAACAGCGAAACCCTACGCTCCTGAAAATATCGTACGCATCACGGCTGATTGTCCTTTGCTGGACCCCGAATTGGTCAATGAGACTGTTCAATACCTTAACCAATCAAATTCTCCAACAGCCTCGCAACCATCTTTCAAATACGATTTTGTTACCAATCGCTTGCCGCAACCTTGGGGAAGGACATACCCAATTGGCTTAGATGTTGAAGCTTTTACATGGCATGCTCTTCAACAGGTGTGGCATGATGCTGATCAAAAACACCATCGCGAGCATGTTACACCATATTTTTATGAAGATATTCCAGTTGATGATTTGCATTTCAAAGAAAATCAGCCATCTCCAGCAAGGGGTTATTCCAGGCGCGGATTTCAGGTTGCCTTACTCCACTATGCTCAGGATTACGGTCATTTGCGCTGGACGGTTGATACTCCCGAAGATCTGAACTTTGTGCGCGCAGTGGTTGCCCGATTGGATAACACGGCTGATTTCACCTGGCTGAATGTGCTGACTCTGGTACAGCATGAGCCTGAACTTACGCAGATAAATGCCGCAATAAAACATAAAACACACCTGGATGTTGATCGTCGTAATTAATAGCATCTTTAAAAAATTTCCTGACCCATGCCTTTCCTAACCATATTTACCGCCCCAAAGCCTTTTACCGATCCACATATTAATATCATTCAGCGTAATGCAATTCAATCTTGGATGCATCTCAGTGATGATGTTGAAGTGATCCTGGTTGGTGAAGAAGATGGTCTTGCGAGTACTGCTGCTGAGTTTGGTTTGAAGCATTTACCCAATGTCGCCCGCAATGAATGGAATACACCTTTAGTTAGCTCAATTTTTGATCTGGCGAGGACTGCCAGCCAAAGCCCGGTTTTGGCATATGTAAATGCTGATATTTTATTATTGCAGGAATTTCTTTCAGCAGCTCGCAAAGTAACTGAACAAGTTGAGCGGTTTCTGGTTGTTGGACAGCGCTGGGATTTTGACCTATCCGAATCACTGGATTTTTCCCCTGATTGGGATCAGCGTTTGCGCAAAACTGTTCAAGAGCAAGGCTCGTTACACGCCCCCGCAGGCAGTGATTATTTCATTTTTTCACGCACCATATTTACTGATATGCCCGATTTTGCTATTGGTCGCGCAGGATGGGATAATTGGATGATCTATAGTGCATTACAGCAAGGTTGGCCCGTTGTTGACGGGACAAAAGCGTTGATGGTCATTCATCAAAACCATGATTACAGCCATCTACCAGAAGGAAAAATCCATTACGATCTTGAAGAAACCAAAATCAATGCTGCGCTCGGTGGTGGCATGCGCAATATGTATATGACCTTGGATTCCAGCCAT
>JBDLJO010000222.1:0-4183 GCA_039714275.1 Chloroflexota bacterium
TTACACAGCGGGCATATCGCGTTTTTCGAAGATGCATCTACCTATGGTGATCTTTATGTTGCTTTGGGCTCAGATAAAACAGTATATGATTTAAAAGGAAGGCTGCCAGTCAATACCGAGGATGAACGCCTGTTTGTGGTTAATTCAGTGCGTTGTGTTACGGATGCTTTCGTATCGAGTGGTTCAGGGATGCTGGATTTCCTGCATGAATTTGAAGAATTAAAGCCGGATATTATGGTGGTAAACGCCGATGGCGATATGCCAGAAAAACAAGAATTATGTGCGCAGCATGACGTGGAATATATCGTTTTACAGCGTAAACCTCATGAAGGTTTACCTGCACGTTCCTCAACCTCCTTGCGAACAATAAACCAGATTCCCTTTAGAATTGATTTGGCTGGGGGATGGCTGGACCAACCTTATGTATCAGAGCATTATCCGGGCAGCGTGATCACGATTTCTCTTGAGCCAACCATCCAATTTAACGAGCGCAGTGGAATGGCATCCAGTACACGAAGAACAGCTATTGATTTATGGGGGCCGCGCATTCCGCCAGATCATTATGAGAAATTATCGAAAATCTTATTTTGCTACGATAATCCACCCGGGACAAAAACAATTTCAGGCTCTCAGGATTCAATCGGGATCGTTTTTCCGGGATTGGCGAAAGCTTATTATGAGGGGGATTATTGGCCCACAGTTATAGAGCATAGTCTTGATGAGAAATTACTCAAGTTCATTGAAAACTCCTTATACCTGGTCATGCTTGGTCCGCGCCATGATGGATATGATGTTTTAGACGACACAGTTATAAATAAAGAAAATGCTAAATCGCTGGCAGATGCCACCGATCAATGTTGGGAAGCCATCCAAAGTCAGGATATTCGAGCATTTGGAGAATCGATCAAGGCAGGCTTTGAAGCACAGGTTGCTATGTTCCCAAACATGATGAACCAGGCTGTGGCTGACCTGATAGCCAAATACCAGGAGGTAACTTTGGGGTGGAAGCTATCTGGCGCTGGTGGGGGAGGCTATTTGATTCTTGTTTCCGAAGAACCAATCGAAAATGCTATCCAAATTATCATCCGGAGAGAATTAGCGTAGAAAAAAAATCGTACAATGCCCCCTTTTTATTTTCCGAAGAAACGTGTCAGTTTCAATGTAACAAAAAAATTTTAATAACGTTCGAAATGATACTTTACATTTCTACAATTGGACAAATGGGGTATACTTACTTTTGTATTTTAAAACTTAATACTCTGATTGCTGGCAGCAGGCGGGCTGGCTTCGTCATATGAAAGCAAAAAGTGAAACTGGCTTTTTCTGAGCGTTTCGCTTTTTGCTTGTTTATGGTTAAACTCATGGTGGAGATTTACATGTCGTATCAAAGAAGCTTTCATATTCAACGAGCCGTTTCAATTTTATTGCTGCTGGCAGTTTTATTCCAGCCATATAGTTATGTTGAAGCAGCATCTACTTTGTCTATTGAGCCAAATACCTGGAATGTTATTGGCTTGGACAGCAACAGCCCTGCAGTAGGACCATATCGTTTTCCGGTTGGGGCAAAGATCTGCAGCACAGTTTCTACAGCAGATATTGTCGTCGATTTCCATTGGGATGATGGCAATGATCCCTATGCGGGTGATGCTGCAATTAATCTTCGTTCAGACTCTTTGCAAACAATCACCATCCCATCTATTGCAGCAAACACTTGTGAGGATGCCTTCTTTGAAGTTGAAGTTACACAAAGTGTGGCTTCTTTTGGTGCTACACGTGCCTATCATATCACTGCGGACGATGGGATTGCTGACATTGTTTCTACACCGCAGCCGCGTGAATTATTTGTGGAAACATTAATTTCCCAAAATCGCAACTCTATCGTATCCGATGTGACCTTAGATGGCGTTTCTATTGCTCCTGGGGAAATGATCACGTTTATGGAAGGAAATACATATACCCTTGCATTCTATGGCGGCACTGCCGTGCAAGGATATAACCAATTCGAGGGTTTTATGGATCTCCCGAATACGATTTTCCAGATTTTATCTGTTGAATCGACGTATTCGGCGAATTCAGTTCCTCTACCTCAACCCTATCCATACTTGTATGCCGATGCATGTGGATGGGACAATGATCCAAACAGCCCAACTTACCTTTCTTGTATAGGCGGTGATGATAAAGTTGGAGGCACCAATGTAGTTACCACTTATGAAATCAAAATTATTGGTGGAGCTGGAACAACTGATATTCTTCGTACGCTGTTATTTGATTTTTCTGGCAGCAGTTTGCACTATAATGCAGATTTCATTGGGGAAGGGCGGCAATTTGAAATCCTGGGTCCATCATCGGTGACAATGGCGAAAACTTTCAGCCCGAAGGCGGTTACGTCGGGTGATCCTTCAGTGTTGACGATAGCATTGACAAATCCGATACCAGAAGATATTACCGGCTCAAACTTTATTGATGCCTTTCCATCAGGGATGGCTTTATATGACACAGCTACCATTAATTCTTGCGGCGGCGTGCTTGCTGATAAAAGTGGTGGTGCATTGAATGTTGGAGATGATGGAATACAGTTAACCGGCGGGACGATTCCAGCGGATGGCAGCTGCACTATTACAGTGAATGTAACTGCGGCATCAGATGGAACCTATGATAATACGACCGGCAACCTGTTCATTGATGTTAATGGCACCAACACAGATACGGGGAATAATGCGGCTGATACGTTAAAGGTTGATTCTTCTGCGGTGACTTGTACACCGGGACAGACCTTGGCAACATGGACATTTGAACCAGCGGCGGGCACAACGGTTCCCCCACTTTTTACGACCAAAGCAGCCAATGTTTCGACGGCCACAGCAAGTTATACAGGTGGAACTCAGAGTATAGATACCACTATTGGAAGTCCAGCTGCAAATGCCTGGGCGGGTGATGGTTTTGTAAAAAACTTTGTTAACACAGCATACACGTCGCCTTATTTTGTTATCACGGTCGATACAAGCCTGTATTCTGATGTTGAGATCAGCTTGCGTTCGTATGCAACAGCAAACTGGGGGACAGACAATACACTAAAGGTATGGTCTAGTTCTGATGGTGGCACGGTGTTTTCTGCCACGACCCCGGCAACAGGTATATTGGCAAAAAAGGCTTGGAGTGGAGACCAAACATTTACTGCGTCCAGTACTGGTGCTGCTACAACGATATTTAGAATTAATGCTGATGGTGCCAACCCGACGGGCGCTGAGATGCTGCTAGATAATATTATTGTCACTGGCTGCAGTTTTCCCATCCCACCACCCACCTTGAGTAAATCTTTTTCCCCTGATCCAATTGCAGAAGGGAATACGACCACCCTGACTTTTACGATTGAGAATACCGCCGCTGGAAGCCAAGACCTGACGGGTATTTCATTCAGCGATGTTTTACCAACAGGGTTGTCTGTAGCCAATTCAACCACTTCAGCGTGCAACGGCACCAATAATTTGGCAACAACTGCGGCTACAGGAACAATCGAATTGACGGGTGGAACGCTTGCGGCTGGTACAATCTGTACTTTCAGTGTAACGGTGACTGGTGTGAGCGCGGGGGATTACGAGAATATTACCGGATTTCTCTCTTCAATAGAAACTGGGGAAACCACCAGTTATGCAACCGATACACTGACCGTCATCGCGCCGCCAGAGATTGCCAAATCATTTTCGCCAACAGCAATATTTACCGGCGAGACATCAAGATTATCGTTCACAATCACCAATCCTAATTTATTTTATTCATTGAGTGGTGTTGGATTTAATGATTCTCCTCTTTCGGCTGCAGGGGGTTTGGAAGTTGCGAATCCTAATGGGTTAAGCGGCAGCTGCGGAGGGGGAACAATCACTGCAAACCCAGGTTCTACGGCGATAAGCTTATCTGGTGCTACACTGGCAGCAGGTGGGTCATGTACTTTTTCGGTGGATGTTACTGCCACTTCTCCCGGGGAGAAGGTCAATACTACCGGCGTGGTAACCTCCATTGAGGGAGGAGATGGGAATACCGCTTCTGCCACTCTGGTTGTTTTGGATAAAACCGCTGCTGTTGATCTTACCAAGCAAGTTTCGACAGATAACATTAATTGGTATAAATTTGTAGGTCAAGAAGTGGGTGGGGATATTTATTACAGATTTCTTGTATACAATTCCGG
>JBDLJO010000223.1:0-4156 GCA_039714275.1 Chloroflexota bacterium
CCAACCGAGCCGCTCATCCAAGGCGTATATCGTTCTTTGAATAATTCCAAGGTTTGATGCGCACCAATACCCTCTTCCGGAATACTGATTGCATCTATGCCTGGGGGCATAACTGCACCGGCAGGCTGTGTATCTAGATCGGACAAGAATCGATTGGCTTCAATTACGACTTTATCCAGCAGCTTATCGATTTGTGCGTCGTCTTCTGAAAGGATTTTGTGCATTTATTGTTTCACCTTCTCGGGCTCATTACTTCATCTCTCGATCCCATCTTGATTGGATAGCATAAATTTCACCAAGATGTCTCACATTATCAAGTAATGCCATTTGAATGCATTGATATTTCGTGTACTTGCCGTCGAAACCTGCACATGGCGTTAGTAGTACCTCAATTGGTGTCTTTGAAAGATATTCCTTGACCATATCATAGACTTCATCAAGGTACCCAAGCATTTGTCCTCTTGAGAGTTGGGGAATCGCTTTTACTTCTTCCAGGGTGTACCCGGTGATCATCCCCCATCCGTTTTCCCCAATCCCCCGCGGATCATAACCCGTTTGTTCTGCCCATCCCTGCCGAAACCAGCATGCTTCTCCTGGCAGGTCTCCTTTTACTTGCTGTGTTAGAAATACATCAAAGATGCGAGCCATATGCCAGACCGTAACTGCAATGTTGTTGGTTCCCCTATCAGGTTTCCAATACACGCATTCATCATTCATGACATCAAACACGCGTTTTAATCGCCGCCTGTTGTCTTCTAGTAAATCGATCAGTACATCGTTAGCATTCATAATATTTAATCTTCAGGGTAAATTGACGATTTCAGTATAGATGGAAATCACCTCAATTTCAACAACTAATCGCCAACGCTTTCCCCCATGTCAGTACTATATCCTTTTATTGTTCTCTCTAATACCAGATGGCTAGCGTTTGCTGTGTTTTACCTTAATTATGCGTCAGTTTGTTATTTTTTTAGTGCCTGATGGTACATTGTGAGTCTTTTTGAGGACGAAAAACCCAAATGATTGTACAGGCTAATAGCGCCAGGGTTATCAGTATTGACAGATAATTTAACCCAATCATACCCTGCATTTTGCAGTTGCTGCATTGTTTCGCTGAGCAGTGCAGACCCGATACCTGCTCTACGGAAATTAGAATCCACCCCGGTTTGTGTGATCCATGCAGATTTGATTCCCGAGTAATTCGAAGATTTTTCAGAATGAACAACAACGAAAGCGACAGGATCACCTGATTTGCGAGCCAGCATAGAAAAAACAGGTTGAAAATCATCCTGGGTGGGATTAGCAAAATGATGATGCCATGACTCCGCTGACATCAGGGTCTTTGTACGGGTCTGAAATGCGGCTTGATACACCGCATAAAAATCAGATTTGTTTTCTATTGTCCAAGTCTCGAAACTAAGTTCTTGGTGATGGGCTTTTGGCAAAGGTATGCTGAGATCGCGCTGCATTTCTTGCTCAACATAGAGCAGCGTGTAACCTCGTTTATCAAATAGCATTGAGGCGTCCGGGGAACGGTCGTAAAACATGATTCGGTAAATAAAAGGACGTTGGCGGGTTTCCGCCTTGACTGCTGATGCCGCATTGGTTTCCAACCAATCCAACAGCAGGGTGCCGAACCCTCGCCCTCGATATTCCGGGTGAACCCTCCCTTCTAGGAAGGCCAAAATTTGCTCAACCCGTTCATCAATATCAAACCAGCCAATTATGGCTATCTTCCCCTGGTCATTAACGGATATCAAGCTTCTGCTGTAAATGTTTTCTTCGGCTGCCAGGGATTCCCATGCCTCCGGGCGTTTTAAATTTGTTGCACCATCAACCAAAGCACACGCTTGTTCGAATTGCGTTAATAATGGCCCATCTGTTGGTTGAATATGCCGCCAAGCAAAGCCTTGTATTGCTGGTAAATTATTCATCGATATCCATTTTTCTGTCCCCTGTTACCTGCTTAAAATCCGGTGGCATCAATAGTGCCCTAACTGTTGGGCTTCTTGGGTCTGCTCACCATAGTTTTAAGGTTATTTTTATCATGCTATTATCTCATACTTGGATTCTGAATTTAACCACCCTACTTATATTCAGCTGCCGCCAAATAAAAATTATGCAAAAAGAATCTTCCTCCTGATATGGAAAAAGGCAGGGATTTTTTAGATCCCTGCCTTACTTTAAACTACTCGTATTCGATATGTGTTTACCAACCAGCTATGACAGATCATCATCCGGGGTTGGTGTTGGATCCCACTGCCCACCGCCTTGGCCATGACCGCCTTGACCTTTTCCCTGACCACCCCTGCCTTGGCCGTTCCCGCCTTGACCATTTCCATGGCCGCCTCGCTCGCCCTCATCCCCATGACCGCTCTCCATTGGAGAATTGATGATCACCAAATAAGCCTCAGCGCTCATGAATTGCGCCTCATAGACCTCACCAGTCTGTGATTCCAATGTCGAAACAAAGGACCGCAGATGGTTGCGAGAACCGCGCCTCAGGGTATTGTAGACGAGCTCGATATCTTCATTGTCTGTTTCAGCGGTACCTTCGATTAAGTCGAGAATATCGATCTCTTCAATGGCAGCGCCTACTTTGAGCGCTTCGGTCAGAGACTCGCTGCCCTGGGCAACCAACTGGTCGTATAAATCCTGCAGTGTTTGATTGGCGAAAACACCCAATTCAGGGCCGACCGGATCTTCAAGGTTGTAGCGATCTATCAGCATCTCAAGGGCATCCATATGACGCTGTTCACTGGATGAAATATTCTGGAAAATTTGCAGTTCCCATTGGTCATACATCGCCAGATAAACGTCACGGGCAAGTTTTTCTTCTTCGCGCATAAACAATAGGGTTTCTGTTTCCTCAGCGGTTAACTCCCCAAGCTCCATATCGGAGATAAACCCGCTTATAGCCGTGTTTGCCATCGGGGCTTCTTCAGTCGTCCCTTCGACTGCTGGAGCGATTTCATTGGGTACTATTTCAATCGGCGCGGGGACGCTGGTCGTTTCCGTACAGGCTGCCAATAATAAAGCAGTCAACATCATTATCATAAAAATCGTGCGTTTCATAGTGTTAAGACCTCCAAAGTTAGTTGAAATAACGTACATTCAATCTTTTTTTTCAATTTCCATACTCATTAGTAAAATAATAATCGGTAAATGTATAGAAATTGTGAAGATCCAATGAAATATCGATGAAATAACCTTTTAATAGCTTCCCACTATCAGACATACCAACAGCACAAATGAGATGGCATGCCGGCATCATCCCCTAATTACCCCAGAATCTCCAGTTGGCACCGCAGATTTAACTGAAATCTCTGGTAATTTCCCACTAACCTACATTCTTTGATTTATAAAGTATGATCAGCGATTCCCGATCAAGATGCATAGATCGGGAATCGCTGGGTTTTTGTGCTTTGATTCTCAATCTTACCCTAGATTAATGGCTGCTCCCCGAAAGGATCAGACCGGCAACATAAGATATCATCCAAATCACCCAAACAGGCAGGCTGATTTTTTTGGGAAAAGCTGCTATGCCTTTCTCGTCCGCGCCGCTCAATTTTTTCGTCGCCGCGATATTATGTGCCAACATGGCCACCAGAGCAATCGCGCCTAAATAGCTGTGTAAATTCGGCACAAAACCACCGTACTGCCAGCCAATCACCAGGGTGCCTGAAACATCGGCGATCAAACCAACCCAAAATAATACCAGGTGCCACTTCTTAAGTTTTTTGGACAACACCCCGGCCCAGGTTGCGATGGAGTAAACGAGCAAGGCAATGTTAAATAACGTCAAACCGATCAGCAGTGCTTTTTCCATTGGTGAAATTCTCCTTGTTTATAAAAAAATATTTCCTTGAATTATAGCGTTTCAATCCATACCCCCCTTATTGCTCTAATTATTAATTAACGATAGGTTAACAATTTCTTATAGAAATTGTATTTTGCTCGGGATAAATGCCTTTTCAATACCAAAGCATGCCTGTTCAGTAAATTTTTACAGGACTAATTTTTCCGGCCAGGGCTCTTGCTTTGAAGTCCCCCAGAGTTTGCTGATATATGCTATGGAGAATAAGTCCTCCAGTGCATGCAGCCAGTAACTCCCTCTGTCAGAAAGCACGATTTGCTCTCCATCATCTTTCAAGTA
>JBDLJO010000224.1:0-4137 GCA_039714275.1 Chloroflexota bacterium
AATGCAGAACCTGGTGAAACATCAGAAACTGCAGCGGTCATTGAGGATGCACCCACTACGGTCAAAGCACCAGAAGCTTCACCCTATGAAGAAGAAAATGATCAGGAGCTGTTCGCCATATTCCTCGAAAACATGCGTGAGAAGATTGACCTGGTCCGTACCCAGGCAGCCGAGCTTGAGCATTCAGCCGACAAGATAGCATTGCTGGAACGTTGTGCAGAAAATATACAGGCACTGCAATCAGCCGCAAACTACATGAGTTATGAAGAGCTGACTACGATCTACAATAACTGGCATGAAGACATCATCGCAGTGCAACAGGCAATTGAGGATGATGAAGATGTGCCTTACGATTTTATGGATGGCTACCTGGCAGAGATAAGCGCCATCTTCCCGCAACTTGAGCCACAAACAAATCAGCAAACAACAGATGATAGCAAGGCTGATAGTGAGACACAGCCGCTAACGACTGAACAGACAGATGAAGAAAAACTTTACCAGAAACTGAGTAATGCACTCGATGATGATGCTTCCAGACCAGAGGCAGCAGAGTATGAGTTATTACATGGTGTTTTTGAGGAAATGATTTCTGACAGGGAGGGCTCTCCGGCTAAAAAACAGCCGGCCAGTGATAAACCAGATGCTGGTGCGGCCAGCTCGAAAACACAGCCTGCAAGTACAAAGAAAAAAGTTACCGGGAAATCTGGTGCAGAGGTAACTGCAAAAGCAAAAGAAAACAAACCTACTGCTACCGACAAAACCAATGATACCGTCATTAAGAAGAATGTTCGTGTGGAAGCAGAAAAAATCGATTCACTTATAAACCAGGTGGGTGAACTGGTTGTCGATAGAGCGTATTTCTTCCAGTTATTTGATGATATGCGCGGTCTGCAGCAGCATTTCAAAGATGATATCGGACTTGATCAGAAGGAAATGAAACAGGTAAGGGCATTTACCTATCGCATGGGCGAGGCCATTGCTTCATTAAGTCGTACTTCCAATGAATTGCAGGAAGGGGTGATGAAGATAAGGATGCTGCCTATTTCACAGTTATTCAATCGCTACCCGAGACTGGTGCATGACCTGACACGTAACAAAAATAAAAAAGTAAATCTTAGGGTCGAAGGTGAAGATACAGAACTGGACAAGATGGTTGTAGAGAAACTGTCTGACCCGTTGATTCATATTATAAGGAATGCAGTTGACCATGGACTTGAAGGTGAACAAGATCGTATTAGTGCAGGAAAAGCAGAGGCCGGTACGCTTTTCCTGAAGGCTTACCATGAGAGCAACCAGGTCGTGGTTGAAATAATGGATGATGGCCGTGGCATCGATCCAGAACTGGTTAAAAATAAGGCAATAGAAAAAGGCGTGGTATCAAAAAACGAAGCGGACAGGATGACGCCTCAGGAACTTATTCGATTAATCACCGCCGCAGGTTTTTCTACAGCCGAACAGATAACCGACACCTCAGGTCGTGGTGTAGGTATGGATGTTGTCAGAAAAAACATCGAAAAACTCAATGGCACGCTGGAGATAGATTCCAGGCCTGGGCAGGGCACTTCGATTAGGCTGAAGATCCCATTGACGCTGGCCATTATACCTGCCCACCTGGTACGTGTTTCAGGAAACATGTATACCATTCCACTTGCCAATATTGAAGAAACTCTGAGGATAAACAAAGATGAAACCACTGTTATAGAAGGTACGGAAGTTGTCTATCTAAGAGGCAAAACCCTGCCGGTGATTCATCTTTCAAGCCTGTTCAATACCAGGAATCTTTCTGATGAAGCAGAAAATCTCTTTGTGGTAGTTGTGAATACAGGTACACAGAAAATAGGGCTGGTGGTAGATGAACTGCTCGGACAGGAAGAGGTGGTTATTAAACCACTGGAAGATTACCTGCGAGATAAAAGCGGTTTTTCCGGCGCGACAATTATCGGTGATGGCAGTATTTCGCTTATTCTGGATATCTACGAGATAGCGAATATGATGGCAAATGAACAGATCAGAAGGCAGCAAGAACGTACGATTGAAAGAAAATCGGCAGGTGCTGCAGGCTAGCTGACGTAATGATCATGAATAAACAAAAAAGAATGATGCCAGGTGAAACCTTTATGCGTATACCATCTGCCTCAAAAATTGGTGAGTAATTGTGGCTGGTAAGATAAAAGTTCTAATTGTCGATGATGCAACTTTCATGCAGAAGGCGATACGTGAAATACTGGAGTCAGACCCGGAAATTGAAGTGGTTGGTACGGCGAAAAACGGGCTTGAATGCCTTAAGCTGATCAAGGAGCTTAGGCCAGATGTGGTCACGCTGGATGTTGATATGCCGGTTATGGATGGAATAAAAACCGTGCGTCACATCATGATCGAGTCACCTGTTCCAGTCGTTATGCTGAGTTCACTATCTGAACACGGTGACATTACGTTTGAGGCAATGCGTTTAGGGGTCGTCGATTTTTTACCAAAACCTTCAGGTGCAATCTCGCACGATATTCATGATGTTCGGCAACAGATAATTGACCGTGTAAAAATTGCGACGTCGGTTACGATGGAAAATATTCGCCGTGTAAAACTTAAGCTACCAGATGCTCAGGATGAACTTTATGACCGCTACGGATATCAGTCGCTGGATTACATCGTTACCATCGGTACCACGCTTGGTGGGCCGAATACCGTTATCAATATGATGTCCAGGTTACCCTCTGCGCTGCCAGCAACAATGGTTGTGATTCAGGAAATAGCACCAAAAATAGTACCGTCTTTTGCAAAACAGTTTGCAGAACAAACATCATGGCGAGTAGAAGCTGCTGAACAAGGAAAGGTGCTTGAGCAGGGCGTCTGTTATATCTGCTCGAACGAAGAACCTCTGGTAGTAGAGCGAAATTCTAAAAATGAGGTTTGTTTAACAGAGAGTGGGAAAAAAGAACAGCCGCTAAATGAATTGTTCTCGTCAGCATCTAAGGTCTTTGGGACAAATACCATAGGCGTGTTACTGACCGGGATTGGTAATGATGGCACTGTCGGTTTTTCAAAGATCAGGGAGAACTCAGGCATTACGATTGCGCAAAGTACAGACACATGTGTTTTTCCTAATCTGACACAATGCGCTATCGAGACAGGCAAGGTGGACTATGTGGTTGATGGTAATGCTATAGCCAGTCAAATCGAGTCAGTAGTCCATGCAGAACACTAATCAATATTTTGAACGTGGCTTGAACATGTGTGAGATTTAGTCATGTTTATCAACTGTGAGAAGTGCAATAAAAAATATAAGCTTGATGAAAGTGTCTTCAAGGATTCTTCACTATTGGTCAGGTGTTATAAATGCAAACATGTTTTTACTGCCTATAAAACACCACCTGCCGATGTTGCCCCAGTTGTGCTGGAAGAAGCCGATATTGCCGAGCAAGAAAACAAACCGGCCCATGAATGCAAGATAATATGTGTCTGTAATCAGAAGGGTGGTGTGGCCAAGACATCTACATGCCTGAATCTTGCCAGCTCGTTAACATCGCAGAACAAAAGAGTCTTACTTATAGACTTTGATGTGCAGGCAAACCTTTCACTGCTGCTCGGATGCAAAAATAAAAAATCATTTTTCGAGGCGATGGATGCTGATGATGGTGACCTTACCAAAGCTATTATTAAAACCAGGCATGACCTATGGCTGCTGCCATCAAACAGCCGTATGGCACTGGCATCAAAAAAGTATATCAACCAGCCAAACTTTGAGTATCTGCTGCGCAAGCAACTTGAAAGGATCAAGAAGGTGTTTGATTTTATAATTATAGATACGCCGCCATCTGGCGATTTTTATACTTTAAATGCACTGTTGACGTCAGATCTTGCAGTGGTTCCTACGCAGTGTGATTACCTGTCAATGAATGGTGTAAGTCATACTATCAATATGATTAACGTTGTCAGAAATAAAACCGATCATAAACTTGATTATAGAGGTTTGGCAACGCTCTACAATCCGGACAATACGGTAGAGAAGGTGGTGTACGAAAAACTGAAAACCAGGCTTAACGGAAAAATGTTTAAAACAGTAATAAACCGGGACACTAGCTTGCAGGAGTCTCATATCGCACGTGTGCCTGTAGTCGAATATGACAGTGACAGTATTGC
>JBDLJO010000225.1:0-4133 GCA_039714275.1 Chloroflexota bacterium
TTGTTGGTCATCGATGTTGGTCTTTCTTTGAGATAAACGTGAGCTCAATACTGAGAAAATATCATGCTGCCGCATCACAAAAACAGCAATTCCAAAATAACTCAACAGTATCACAGCAAAAAATGGCAAAACTTCACCTAAAGGTTTTGGCAGCAAGGAAATAGGGAAAGACAGCAAAGCTGCTACTACTAAACCGGCAATTAACCCTACCAACGCTGCAACCAGTGTTCGGGCATCAATACGCTTCACCAGAGAACGCAAATAGCGCATCGGGCGCGTAGTTATATAAGGGGACAACACCAACCCAAACAGTGCGCCCAAAAAACCGATGACAGGTGGATATAAGGGCTGCTTTATCTGAGGCACTTGAAAGAGATCGGCACCTAAATAATTGCCAAAATACGCGCCTGCTATCCCAAAAATAAACATCCCAATAAGCCGAACTACAAAATCAGTACTCATTTTAAACTCCTAAAATCAAAAAAGCAATAATTGCATAAAAAAAGAGCGCAAAAGATTTGCGCTCGAAATCACCTTGGCAAGATATCAAGGCTCCGCCATCAATAGAGACTCAAGTTTTTTCAATGAAAATAAAAGAAGAATAATAGCAAAAACTTTGTGCAATAATGTCTCGGGATATTACCCGAAGGCGCTGCTCTAATCTGAGTCCCGGTGCTGGCATCCCAAAGCGCGAATAATGTAAATGATAATAGCACGGGGGTAGAAGAACGTCAACGATGACATTAGTAAAGAAAAAATAAATATTTTCCCTTTGATCGCTTAAGTATAGCCAGGTTCCCTATTATCGTGCCTGCTTGACAATCCATAATGATACGTGTACAATTCGCTCCGCGTTGTAAGAACGCGTTTTGATTCAGATGCCGAGATAGCTCAGTTGGTAGAGCACGCGACTGAAAATTGCGGTGTCGACAGTTCGATCCTGTCTCTCGGCACTCAGTCAAAATATGAATATGCGGGCGTAGTTAAGTGGTATAACGTCTCCTTGCCAAGGAGAAGGCCATGGGTTCGAATCCCATCGCCCGCTCAAATTACCGATTTACGGCTGATGAAAGTGGCTGGTCTGATAACAGCCGTAAAACATCAGCCGGTTTTTTTATGGCGACGTGGCCAAGTGGTAAGGCAGAGGTCTGCAAAACCTTTATCATGGGTTCGAATCCCATCGTCGCCTCTGAAAAAGAACGAATGGGAAACCTCGTTCTTTTTTTTATTAATTACTCCCCCCAATCAATAAAAAACTATAAGCACACCAACTGCTGACCCTTAGAAAAATCCCTGATCTCGCAAAATACCATCAAAAGCCCGCCGCGCATCAACAACTGCGTTTTCACGCCAAGCTTGTTCCGTCGGAGAATATAATTCTCTAAACGTCGCTTTTATCCGCTGCTCTGCTCCCTCACTTGCAGCCCCATGCCAGTAAACTTGATTCTCAAAAATCATGGCTTTTAAACTGCGCACAGCATTTGGAAGGGAATCCCCCAGCGTGCCGAATTCAAAAGCTGTAGCATAAAGCCGCTTTTCCGGGAAATTTCGCTGTACAAACCGGTATATCCAATCAATCATATCTCCCTGGATGTCGTAGAATTCATCTGAAGTCGCAGCTACCACAGCAGGATAATCGAACGCGGCACTCAGCTCCTGCGGGGTGCGGGGTTCCAGCGGGGAGTTGACCAGACTCATCTGGAAACGCGGTCCATAGCCGGTATGCATATCCAGGTGCAATATCTGCTTGTACCGCAGCACTGCTTCCTTATAAAGTGACATCATCACTCGCGTTTCTTCTTCTTGTTTCCAACCGCCAAAATATAGACCCTGGGGGTATTCATGCTGCCCGATCAGGGTACCGGCGCGCAAAGCTGATTCCCCTGGTGAAAACATGATTTTCAACAGCTTCAGCATGAAGCTCCAGCCCGCACCAGGATAACCCGGAAGCGTCTGTTGGGGATTGAGAAAGGTATTCAGGGATCTGTAATCGGCATTGGGTTCTGGTTTAAATTGATCACCACGGCCTATAAAGTTGCGATTCAAATCCACGTTATTGGCGTTAACGCGGCGGTTGTTTTGCATCCCCCAGGGGTTGAGCGCGTGCACAAGCAGCAAGCCGGTATTTTGGGGGTTCAAGCGGGGAAGATACTGCTCCATAAAAAGCTGCAGCATCGCCGCACCCACCTTACCCTCCGCACCATGTTCACCAGTTGTAATGATAAGTATTCTTTCAGGTTGATCCAAGGCATCGGCTCGCAGCCAATCAATGGTTAAATTGGCGTGGTCCGCCAGGGCGTGATGACCCAGTGTCGCATCAGACCAGTATTCCAACACGCCGGGGTGTTGGGAAAGGAAGCGCTCCCGCGAGTCCGTATAGTTTTTGGGGAATAGATCAGCGGTATTTGTTTTCATGCTTATTAATTCTCGTCCACACTAGAACGGACCATACCCTATGGCCACGCCAAGCCCCAAAAATGCCACCGTAACAAGGATTACTACACCCCACAGGGGTAATGTCCATTTAAGCCATTTCGGATAGCTGACCACGGTAAGACCGAGAATGATCAGCAAGAGGGGGTTGGTTGGATAAACCAGATTCGAAAAGCCATCGCCGAAGCAGTAAGCCGTAACGGTGACCTGCCGGGTTACACCAACCAGATCAGCCAGCGGCAGCAAGATGGGCATCATTAAAAAGGCTTTTGCCGATCCGGAGGCGACGAAGAATTCGATCACCAACGCCAGGAAATAGATGATCACCGCCGAAACGAAAGGGTTAGCATGAGAAAAAGACTGTGCCGCATTGTATAAGATGGTATCCATAATACCGCCCTGGACAACGATGTGTTTGATGCTGACCGCCATCAAGATCAGCAGAATCCCGGGGGCAATACCAGAAACACCATCCCGTAAAGCTTTGAAAACTGCTTTCTTTTCACCGCCGGCTAACAAACCAGCGCCCACCCCGCCAATCAGGAAGAAGATTCCCACCAGGGGCAAAGCATAGTCCGAAACTGCGGGGATAAAGGGACCGCCGATCAACACAAATAGGATCAGTAAAACAAAGATCGCAAACCAACCCATTGCCCGTCCTAAATTCGGGTTGGACCGGGCAATCTCCTCCAGATTGAGATCAGCATATTTGGCGCGTTCGGCTTTATCTTCTTCATGTACTAACGAAGTCTGCGGGTTGCGCTCAACCTTTTTAGCATAACGCACCAAGAATATGCCAAAGACGATATATATAGCAACGAAGATCGGCACCCGGAACCAGGCTCCGGAAAAAAGCGGCAGCCCTGCGATCTTTTGAGCGATTCCAACGGTGAAAGGATTGGTGATCGCCGCCGAGAAACCCATATTGGTGGCTAACACGCTCATCCCCAGACCAACCAGGGCATCCCAGCCCAGGTAGTAGGAGAGAGCCAGCATCAGCGGCACCAGGGGCACAATTTCTTCGAGAATACCAAAAAAAGCTCCCAGGGACATGAAGAAAAACGAAATCACCAACAAAAGCAGGTATTTCTTACCCCCAAAAGCACGCACAAGTTTTGCGATACCCGCCTTGAGAATGCCGGCGTGATCGAGTACAGCAAAGGCGCCGCCAACCATCAGGATGAAGATGATGATCACGATCACGATTAACCCATCCGGTCCACCGAGTACTTCCACAGGGGCGGTGAACCAACGCCAAACCGGATAATCAGGCTGCTCGACAAATTGGAAAGATTCAGCGTTGATCAGCTCGCGCCCGTCCTGGGCAATGCGTTCATATCGCCCTGCCGGAATAACCAAAGTAAGTATTCCCGCGACCATCATGATAGCAAATAGAATTAAAACGGACTGAACAAAGGCTTTGGCACTGATCTGTGCTCCGGCTTTGGATTCCATGATTTGCTCCTTTGAACGAAGGGTTTTCTATTTTACTAAAATGTTTATTCTTAAATAACGAGCAGGTCACAGCTGAGTTAAGCTGATCCAAGCCAACATACCAAAGCCCAAGATAATGGCTCCCGAAACACGATTAACCCATATCATACGCTCGGGATTGAATTTCTCCCGCAGGGATCCGGCCGCCGCGCTGAGCGCTGACCACCAGCTCATCGAACCGATAAATACACCAAAGATGAAGACCA
>JBDLJO010000226.1:0-4126 GCA_039714275.1 Chloroflexota bacterium
TAGTAGAAACCAACCTACAGCCTCAGGGGGCGCACCTAGCATTTCGCGGGCATAAACCACGTAAAATGGCAGCGCCATCAGGCTGAAACCGGTCAGCAGCTCGATGACAATCAAGGTTTTCAGTTGTTGTCCCGCATTCTGAATTTGAATCCAGTATTCGCGCCAGCTGTGAACACGTTGTTCTAAGACCGATCCAGGGGGTTCCTTTATGATCCAAAATCCCAGCGCAGCAATGGCTAATCCAAGGGCTGCCAGTCCAAACAAGAGCGCATAATTATTGGGATACGCTACACGGGCTAATATCTGACGTGCGGCCAGGGCTGCACCAACTGCCAAGGGTCCGGCCAGGGCTTCTTTGCCTCCGAAAAAAGCACCCCGTCGGTGTGCTGGAATGATTTTTCCGATAATATCTGCATAGGGCGTATTTCCTATGCCGCCTCCGGCATAAAATATTGCCAGCATGACTACCAGTGTCCAAGCAAGTGTGGTTGGTTGTTCTGCACCGATAGTGTAGATCAGCCAGGCCAGAATCCCCCAACTGAGAACCCGCAGGTAAATGGCCAGCATCAGATAGGGCATCTTGCGCGGGCGGTGTTCTATCCAACGAGCCACGAAAAGCTGAGGTAGGGCACCTGCTATGGTCAGCACGGTGGACAAACCACCCACCCAGATGGTTGAGCCGGTCAGGTCGGATACGAAAGCGGAAATCACCGTAGTTGGCTGTGTTAGTGAAACGCCTAGAGCTAAGAAGGCCCCATGCCACATCCCGCCAAAAAAGTTGCGACGGTTTACCTTCAATTTGGATGGAGCCGTGGGTACAGGTTTTTCTTTCAATTGCATCAGATTCCTTATATTGAATAAAAATCAAAATTTTGAGAATGTAGTGTTTTCTTTGTAATTTTCAAGCCAATTTTCAATCTGGCCCTTGCAGCTTGAGCAAAGTTCCAGGTGATGGCTGACACTTGGACGGATATCATCAGGGTCTGCTCCTGCAATCAATAGATCGGCATCATATTCAAGTAATGCAAAACACTGCTCGCAAGTGAGAGAAACAACTTTTTCCGAATCACTTGTCAGTAAGAGTAATTGCCACAATGAATGGTTGCGATTGACCATATTTGAGCCTTTGTGATTACTTTCCTAAATTATTCTTTGTCCATTTCTTTATTTAGAAAGGGGTGGGGAAGTGATCCGCCCAATCTCTCCAGGGCTGAGAAAAGCGCTTGATTGGCAAGTTTGATCCTATCCGCAGCCTCCCGAATGTCCTTGGCCGCGTCACCTGCACGTTCTGCCCAATCACGAAACTCATCGGCGTGTTCTATATTGTGCTCTATCCAATGAGGAATCAACACTCGCAGTTTATCCGTCTCTTTCATGGTTTTTGTCCTGTTCGAGTGTTTCCAAGATGAGCTTGTTCTTCATCAAGTCGATCTGGCGGATGACAGCCGGGATAACGCGGGGCGACTCAAACATTTTTATCAGCTGCACACCGTCGGGTACAATATCTACCAGCATAACGCTGTCCATGATTTTTTCATCATCTAAATACACTGCAATCTGGCACATCGTGCCCTCCTATAAATTTGAGACCAAGGGGATCACGCGTTTACGGCTGTGATCTGCAACTTTCTTTACACCGGTCAAAGCTTCAGCAGAAAAAGGTACCTGGATTTCTTCGGAAATGAAAGCAGCACCTTTGATGCGCTCGATTTGCATAAAAAGCCGGAAAGGTTGTTTTGTGCTGTGCGTCATGATCAGGTTCTCAACAACCGCTTCCAATTCCGCGATTTCTTCCGCCTTTGCTGTCGTACTTGCAGATAATAAATAGGTCTGCGCTTTCTCTCCCACGGCTGTTGATTTGATTTTTTCCAAAATGCTTTTACCGTAGGTGGGAGAAAATAAGAGTAAATTCAAAGCTGAGCTGAAGATCAAGATGCCAGGTCCTTCGTCCGGTACCATGCCAATGGCGCGCTCGATAGCCAGATCCCAGATCTCGGGCTTGACCACGTTGGCTCGAAAGCGATTTTCCTTGGGATCTGTCATGCCTTCTAAGGATGCATCCAATTCGATGAATGCGATCTTATCTGCATAATCGTTAAGATCGAGCTGTGCGATGTTTTTCAGACCAGCAGCAATAAAACTGTGATCAGGATACTGCAGTGACATAAAAATCACACTACCGCCCTGCCGCAGCCACGCTGCAACAACAGCATTTCCAATCAGGGGCTTACCAGATCCTCCAGGGCCACTCAACAGAGTTGAACTGGGAATGGGTAATCCTTCCGGGAGCAAACGATCCATCCATGCTTCGTTAGTAAAGAATTTTTTCATCGCTTAGCCTCTCCAATTTTCCTGCTCTATTTTCAGAAAGTTTTGGCGTTCTTCTTCATTCATCACAGCCATATCCACCTTAGTTAACGCTCCACCGGCGGATTTTGCCGCATTTGCCAGGCTGGTCACCATATAGTCACGTACATTATCAGGGATATTGGGGAAAGGTAAGACCATCGTCAGTGAAGTTTTTAAACCAGGTGTCACTTCAATATCACGCAGCATGCCTAAATCCAGCAGCGATGTAGCAATAGCTGGGTGTTCAACCTTTTCCAGTGATTCAATAATAGCTTGAGAATTGTTTGTGTTTGACATAATTGTTCGGATTTCCTTGACTATATTCACTATTTTTTAGGAGGGTAATATGCAGGAGCAGCACTCCAGAAATGGACGCCGTACCGCTCCACCTTTTGTGCTTGCCCACTCATTTCTAATGTGGATAATGTTGTGGCCACGTCTTTTGGTGACCAACGCTCCAAAGTATTAACCAGCTCCTCTTCTCGCATTGGGTGGCGGGTAATAATCCCCACCACCGCATCAACCAGCGATTCACTCCCACTGAGATCGAAAGAGCCGCTGGCGGGATGGACGATACTTGCGATATCGCCGAGAATTGCGCGGGCACGCAGCAAACCTTCATCATCGGGCGGCTGCACCCAGGTTTCCACCGGAGGTCGAGTTGGCTGGACGATATGTACCTCGTCAGGTTGGATGCGCTGCAGTGCGGCAGCTATCTCGGTAAGCGCTGTTTCAGTATCGTTTAGGTCTCGCACCAGCATGACTTCGATCCATAGTTTGCCCTGATACTCGTCTCGAAACGCAATTAATCCATCCAACAAACGTTCAAAGGTAACTTCGGGGTGTGGACGGTTGATTGCCTGATATAGTTGCGCGTTACCCGCATCCAAAGAAGGCAAAACGGCATCTGCAGCAGAGAGTGCAAGGCGCATTTCCGACAGGTACAACAATGACCCATTGGTGATTACGGCTACCGGCAGGTTGGTCAGCGCTTTCACTTCTCGAATCATCCAGCCGATGCTGGCGTGCAGCGTGGTTTCTCCGGAGCCGACGAAGGTGATCCAATCAATTTCACCGACTTTATGCGATGCCAGTGCTTTTTCAACATCGGCGATAATATCTTCCGGTGGAAAATAATCTATTTGCTCATTCACCATTGGCTTGGAGCGTCCCAGTTGGCAGTAGACGCAGTTCCAGTTGCAGGTTTTGAGCGGGACGGGGTCAATTCCCAAAGATTGTCCCAATCTTCTGGAAGGAACTGGACCAAATACGTATTTCATTAGATTACGCTATCCTTATACATGATCACAATGACCTTTAACTTTTCGACAGCACGATCAAGACAGCAATCAGAATACCAACGCCCAAAGAGATAATGCTGAATTTCTTGTTCTCTTTTTCAACCGCGGGAAGCAAGTGAGTTGCACCTACATAGACCAATGCCCCAGCAGAAATCGCCAGCAGAATGCCTAAAGAGGAACTGTCGATCTTGCTGATCAACGGGTAAGAAACCAAGGTCCCCACCGGTGTTGAGATTGCCGCTGCCAGAAAAGCATGCCAGACGGCCTTTTTTCGGGAAAACCCAGCCCGTTCTAACAACAAGAAAGTCACAATCCCTTCTGGGAACTCATGCAGCACCATTCCAACTGCAGCCAGCGCGCCGGTAAAAATACTTACGTTGAAGGTGATTGAATAAATAACGCCGTCAATTAAAGAATGCAAGCCAATCCCAACCATCGGAATGATCCCGATGGAAAGGTTGGTGCAATCACGTTCA
>JBDLJO010000227.1:0-4083 GCA_039714275.1 Chloroflexota bacterium
CTGGCTGAAGAGCATCAAGTAGGGCTGATCATCATCGGACAGGCTTTGGATGATGAAGGCCGCCCAACTTATTCCGGTCGTAAAGCATGGCGCATGGCTGGGGTCATTAAGATGCTCACCAGTGTACCGGTAGAAATGTGGGATGAAAGCCACAGCACCCAGGATGCCCGGGCAGCCCGCATCGCTCAGGGCGTCAGCCGGAAGAAACGTGCCGGCCATCTGGATGCATCGGCAGCCGCGATCATCTTAGACTCCTATATAAAAGCTCACGAGTAGGTTCAAAATCATGGCCCGAAAAAAATTTCTATCTCGAATCAAGGTCGCTTATCTACTGCCGATAACGGCGTTGGGATGCGTTATCATCTTCCTCTTTATCAGTTTGCCGGGAATCACCAATCAAGCAGCTAAAATCTTCGGTCAGCCATCTGATGAATTAAGCGCTCCTGCCAAAGTCTATTTTTCGATCATCATGCTCGGCAGCTCTGACAGCTTAACGCAGCCCGTTAATGCGCTGGGGGTTGATACGCCGTTTGAAGTTGTTTTGGGCGAGTCCCCAACGGAAGTAAGTAAGCGCCTGGAAGCACGCGGGCTGATCAGCAACGCGGCCGCTTTCCGGGCTTACCTGATCTACACCGGGATTGATACCCTGATCCAGGCTGGTGAGTACGATCTGAACTCATCCATCTCTCCCCTGGAAATTGCGGCTATCCTGCAAGATTCGACCCCCACCAAGGGTATGCTGACCATTTACCCCGGGTGGCGGCTGGAGGAGATCGGGGCCGCGCTGCCAACCTCAGGGTTGACCCTGGCGCCCGAAGAATTCATTGCCCGCGCCAAAAGTGAAGGGGCTGAGGGCTATCTACTGCCCGGTACGTATACGCTGCCGCGCGCCATCCGTGCTGAGGCCTTGATCCTGCTCTTAGGCAGCGGGGTGGTTGAAGCGGTCAGCGACGAAATTAGCGCCGGCATTGAACAGCAGGGCTTAACGCTGGATCAGGCGATGACTGTGGCTTCGATCGTGGAGCGTGAAGCGCTGGTTGAAGATGAAATGCCGTTAATCGCCTCTGTTTTTCTCAATCGACTGAATGCTGACATCAAACTGGATGCTGACCCCACGGTGCAGTATGCGCTGGGCTATAATGAGGCTCAGGGCACCTGGTGGACCAATCCGCTCAGCTTTGACGATCTGCAGTACGACTCACCTTATAACACCTACCTATACGCAGGTCTGCCGCCAGGTCCGATCTGCAACCCAAGTATAGACGCACTGCGGGCGGTGGCTTTCCCGGCTCAAACACCCTATTACTTTTTCCGGGCGACCTGTGATGGGTCGGGCCGCCATCTATTTGCTGAGACCTACGACCAGCATGTCGAAAATGCCTGCCCCTAACAGCGATATTTTTTCCATCCAATAACCCTATGAAATTTGCGATCAACTACTCCCCTCAAGCTGCGGTGTTAATCGAAAGCGGTAAAATCAAAATTGATTATTTTAAAACTCCGCCCTGGCCAGATATGATCGCCGAGGCTGAAAAATTGAGTCCGGTCGCGATTCACTTTAATATCCGCACCGCGGGCATTGAAGCGATGCGTGCTAAAGATTGGGATGCTGTGGAAGCGTTTTTGAGCAGTACATCCACCGCGTATGTCAATACCCATTTATCGGTATGGGCGAAAGAAATGCCCCATATCCCGGTTGATGACCCGCCAACGCAAGCCCATAAAGATGAGGTCATCGAACGCATGCTGGCGGATCTGGCATTGATGACAGCTCGTTTTGGGGCCGACCGCATTATCGCTGAGAATGTTCCCTACCACAGCGAGCAAAACTACCATTTACGCGCCTGCATTGAACCGGGCGTGATCTCGGGTGTCATTGATCAGGCCGGATGCGGTTTCCTGCTTGATATCTCCCATGCCTTGATCTCTGCCCATTATATCGGTATGGACCCAAAATCCTATATGGAGAACCTGCCGGTCAAAGCGCTGCGAGAATTACATTTTACCGGCATCCACAGTTGGGACGGTTATTTGCAGGATCATCAATCCATCCTTGAGCAGGACTGGCCCTGGTTGGATTGGGTGGTGGAAAAGGTGAAGACAGGAGCATGGGGGCAGCCTGATTTGCTGGCTTTTGAGTACGGGGGCACGGGAGACTTTTTCGAACGTTTTTCTGACAGCGCGGTGATCGTAGAACAGGTGCCGCGGCTGTACCAGATTTGTCATGGTTTGGAAACATTCGCAAACGTAAACATTTCAATCAATTAGGAACAAATGCTATGTTTGGTTGGGAAGGGGATCTCTGCTGCAGGTGCATCGCAGTTGGAAACTGCAACGCACCCGAGGATTCGTTCTTCGTTATTTGAAAATATTTTTTTGGAGGAACGAATCTATTTCTCTCCCAAAATAGGTCTGGGATGTTAAGGTGCTGAAAATGCTAAAGGGGATCTTTGTAAGGACTCAAATTCGAACAGGGCTGTCATTTAAGGGATTCTTCACTGCGTTCAGAATGACATGCTACCCGCACTCACGCTGAAGCGTGGATAGGAGGCTTATGAATACCAACAGAAAGATTGGGATTTACGCCCTATTGATAATAACCCTTGTCCTGGGAAGCTGTTCTGATCCAGCGGTTGAATTCCCAGAAAGCACGCCAATTTCAGATGCTGCTCCAGGTGAAACAGCGGCCGCGGACCCCAAAGAAACGGCTGATGATGTCCCCGGTGAAACTGAGGATATCATCCCCGAAGAAACCGAAGCTCCTTTCTCCTGGCCGGGCATCAAGCTGCACCCAATCACCGAGGGCCTGGAAAATCCGGTCCATATCACCCACGCTGGTGACGGCAACGGGCGCATTTACGTGGTTGAGCAGGCCGGGCGGATACGCATCATTCAGGGAGGAGCGCTGCTGGGCACCCCGCTGCTGGATATCAGCGATCGGGTCTGGCATAAGGGGGAGCAAGGCTTGTTGAGTGCGGCTTTTCCCCCGGGTTATCCCGAGGTGGGTCACTTCTATGTTTATTACACTAACCTGGCGGGCGATAATCTGGTGGCGCGGTTCTCCCTGCTGCCGGGGGTTGACGACCAGGCCGATCCAGCCAGTGAGTTATTGACGATCTATTTCGAGCACCCTGAAAAGCGCAACCACAACGGCGGTCAAATTGCTTTTGGACCGGACAACTATCTTTATATCGGCACGGGAGACGGCGGTGGGGCCAACGATCCCTACGAGAACGGACAGAATCCGGGTACGCTGCTGGGAAAGATCCTGCGTATTGATGTCGAAAGCGGGGTCACGCCTTATGCTATCCCCGGCGATAATCCATTTGTCGGCAAAGAAGGTTATCGTGATGAAATTTGGGCCCTGGGCTTACGCAACCCGTGGCGTTTTTCCTTTGACCGGGAGAGCGGCGATCTGTATATTGCGGACGTGGGCCAGAAAGATTATGAAGAGGTCAACGTGCAGCCTGCCGGGAGCCCGGGCGGGGAGAACTACGGCTGGAATATCATGGAGGGCAACCACTGCTTCAAGGCACTACTCTGCGACCAAAACGGGTTGACCGCACCGGCCGCCGAGTACAGCCATAAAGGCGGCAACTGCTCGATCACCGGCGGTGTGGTCTACCGCGGGAGCGCCTACCCCGCGCTGGAGGGAATCTACTTTTTGAGCGATTTTTGCTCGCGTCAGATCTGGGGACTTAAAGCATTGGAGGGCAATTGGGTGCTGGCACCCTTATTGGGAAGCGATCAAGTGATCGCCACCTTTGGGGAAGATGGTGCCGGGGAGGTTTACCTGGCAGACTATATTACCGGGGTGCTTTACCAAATCATATATTAGTTGAGTAGGAAAGTTTCACCCAGGAATGAAACCCCGGGCTGAAATTACGAAGCCCCGACTGGGGCTGGGCAGGGCGCCCCTTGGTTTCCCAAATTATGGGGAACCAGGGGGGCGTGGATTCCCGCTGGAAGCATGCGGGGGCAGGTTCTCTACCAGTGCCCTTGCACTGGATTAGCGATGCAGCCAATTGGAAATGGCTGGCTCGCGTATGAACTTGCGAAGCGTCCCCCAAGGGGATGCTTCGC
>JBDLJO010000228.1:0-4037 GCA_039714275.1 Chloroflexota bacterium
TTAGGTATGTAGGTACATAGGTTGTACATAGTATACGCAACGGTCCATATACTTAGGTATGTAGGTAGGTACATATGTAGTATACGCAACGGTCCAGACGTTCGATTTGAATTTTTCCGTTTCGCTTTCACAACACAACAACTGCGCAGCTTTTTTGCACGTCTAGTTTGACGTATGGTGCTGTGCATTGCAGTCTGACAGCAGCCGCGCGCACGCGACGGCACGCGCGACTTTTTTCGTCGCAAAAAAAGAAAGTGCAGCAGAAGTTTTTCTTCCCGTCTAAGCTAAAGAACTGGGGTAAGGTAATAAGACAAACGCAGCACAAAACACATCGAACTTTACCCTCTCACAACCCGGATCAGAATTTTTGCTGTGGCGCAGCAGTCTTCTTTGTGGGACAGGGAAAATTTAAAAACCTCGCTTTCGATTCGTTTTTCGAAAAAACAAGAACCCGGGCTCTGAGAGGGTAAGGTCAGTGGAAATCCTCACATCACAAAACTAGGCGTTTTTCCCCGTTAAGCTTACAGCTATCATGAAGTTAAGCTTACAGTTAGCATCATGAAGAGCACATGAAGCGAAATTTTGGTGGTTTTCCCGAAACAAAAATTTTTTGAAATGATTTTGCCGCAACAGCCCAGCCATCATCAAGCGAGACACAAAGACACGCTGCCTACATTACGAGGCTTTACGATGATGTTACTATTTTAAAAAAACTTTTCGCACTTCACAATGTCAAACTCGGACACGGCCCGCGGCAACGTCTGCGTCTCGGACTCCAGATTCGGCTCGATCAGTCCCGCCACGACACTCTGTTCCAGTGAATTCGGAGGCTGGAAAGAACCACAAGCAAAAAGTCTAGCAGCAGACACATTTGGACAGTGAATTATTCGTCGCATTTCAAACGCATTTCAAAACTTCACGACCTTCGCCCGCCTCCTGCCGCGAGTGCCACGAGTGTTGGCGGATCTTCCCCGTCCACTCCTCAACTCATTCCTTCGTCGCATCGGACTCGGTGGGGGCGAGAAGATGGGCGCTTCCGTCGTGGTTACAGCAGGTTCCAGGCTGGGTCGCGGGACCATCCGGGGGTAGGGTAGCGTGCTCGGGCAGGACGTATGGGGGAGGGAGGGAGGTTGGCCGTAGTGGGATTGGACGTGGTGGAAGTGGTGTTGGTGGTAGTGGTGGTGATGTTCGAGCCTGCGGGACGCCTCCAGAATGACCCCCAACTGTTGGGCTGGAGTCAAGCCCAGATGTTGGATGTTTGGGAACGGTGGGCCTTGAGCTGCTGGGACACCCGCCCCCATCGTGGGTGGCACCAGGGCGACGGGAATCGGGTGTGCATGGGCAAACTGAACGAAGCAAAAAGGTTGCAGTTCCCCGATTCCCATCTGTCACGTTGGCTAGGCTAGATCAGGGCATCACAATCTGCCCTAATCTCCCCAACCTGACCGTATGGGTGTCATATTGTGTGTACATGTTTTGGGGATTTCTGGCAAAAAAGACTGCAGATGCTGCAATTTTTAAGCAGGGGAAAACGGATTCTCATGGCGAACATCTGAAGTTGCAGCACAACACAAAAGAAAAGACAGAGACGAAAAAAATAATCAGGAACACATATGCAGCGCGAAAAAATCACCCTAAACTTTTTGAGTGACAGCGAGTTTTAGGCACACTGTGTTCCGACTGCACTGCATAAGACTCGACAGAAGAAACTAACTTAAAAAGTTACATTAATGGGGATCTAAAAGTTGTGTTGAACATCGGATGATCAACTTTCAAAACACTGTATCTCCTGACGCTTCGCACCTGGACCGGCGCCGATGATGAGGAGGAATGCTGGGTGGTTGTGGAGCTGCTGGTCGTGACGACGGGGGATGGTTCGCTCGTTGAAGGTGGTTCGTTCACCGCCGTAGGGATGGGCTGTCTGGTGGTGATGGTGACGGTGGGAGGGTCTGGTTCGGTCATGCTCGTCGCCGCCCCGGTCGTTGGTCAAACTGCGCGAGCGACGTCTGGTGAAAAGTGGGGGGGCGGCCGACGATTGATCTGAATTTAGAGGCAATTTAGTTGAAGCAAAACTGAAGCATCGTACAAGATCACTGGATGGCAACCTCAATCATCAGACTCGAAGTCATCATCGCCATCAGTGGTGTATTCGACAATAGCAGGGGATTTTTTAAGTTTTTTCGCAGTCTTTTTAATTGTAGAAGGATTCTTTGATTTCTTTACAGAATTCGTTTTGGACAGTTTTGCTTTTTTCCTCATCGTTCGATTCCTTTTCGAGGGTGAAACGTGGGTGACCTCGATAGCGTCATCATCATCTCCATCATCATCATCATCATAATCGACATCATCATCGTCATCATCATCATTTTGAATGGTGATTGATGATGTTTTGTTGCGTTTTCGAGTCGGTGGAGCAACCTTATTGAAAAATTTTTCCTAAAAATAGGTCAGCAAAATTTGACAAAATTTGACAAAATTCAAATTAAAAAATTTGACCAAAACCTGCAGTGCTGGAGCAATTTTCGCCATGAGAGGCAAACTCTTCGCTAAATCCACAAGTTCTTGTACATCGAAGGAAAACTTTTGAGGTGAAACACACTTGTTTCGCGGAGAACCATCCTCATTTTTCGTGCCAGTCTCGACAAATTTGCCTACTGTAGCTCTGAGACCCGCTTGAGAAAAGGACAGCATAACAGCGTTATTTCGTCGACCTACATCTATTACGGGTGCTGAGATGCAATCATGGGGTAGTTTGTTAGTTTTCAGCAATTCATCGAGTTTAAGGCCAAAATCTACAAGTGATTTCAAAGACTGCCTAAAATTCTCGCTTTTCGCCATGGTGAAATCTAATTTGCGACGAAAAATTCAAGATGTTAGAAGATCAAGTTTTGATGACCCAAAGATGTGCAGAAGGACGGGGCGGACAGAACTGCAAAGAAAACAAAAACCGAACTTCAAATCCCCCCACATAGAGCATTTTTTGGATCCAAAATCGATACAGTAGACTCTACACTACAGTACTCAACAAGGAGCGGCGTACGTACATATGTACGTACCTTCTCTTTGGACCACTATCTGAAGCTTGTAGGTCGATCTCGAGTGGGTCGCTCCGTGGTGCATGACCGGGTAGGACTGCAACGTTTGAGTCCACGCCTGAATGTGAACGGTATTTAAGCGAAAATGGGCAGCGCGAAAAGTCGCCTGGGCTGGAAAGGAATTTGGGAAAAATAGCCTGGGGAAAGAAAACATGTCAAAACGATTCCCAGGCCCGAGCTCGGATCAAGAGAGCCGACTCGAAAGGCGCCCCCCCCCCCAAAAACTCAAAAACAGACGACGCCCGACCCCAGGCGACATTAACTGATCTCACGTTAAAGTCTGGCGAAGCGAAAAAAGTCGTAAGGTAAACTGTCCGTATCACTGCAAATCTCAAAAGATGGAATTTGGTGAAATTTTTTCGAATTTTTTCCGCTAAAACTCCATTTCAGCTAAATAAATCTCGAATGGAGTTTTAATGAGGTAAGCACAACAAGTTTTCGCGGTTTTCAGGGGGGGGGCGTCATAGGGGGGCTGGGGGAGAGGATGAAATTAATTAGGCAGACAGGAGGGGGGCGATGTAAAAAGCTCACCATAGTTTCTGAAACGGAGCAGCGAGACCCCACTCGCAAATCTCCCCTCCCAGACGCCTCCACCACTGTCTTGAAGCCCGCCGCCGCCCGCCGCCGCCGCCGTTCAAAACAAGAATAGATTTAGAGGCTGCGAGAACGAGAATATATGGCGGCACAGTTGAAGGAGAAATACTTTACACAAATCAAACCATGGGGGGGTGTGGGAACGTGGCGCGACTCCGCATACCTACGTGCATTCCGACGCTGCAATCACGGGATCGCACCCCCCCTCCCCGCGCGAGCGACAGGTGGGGGGGGCCCAGCGCGAAATTTGATGAGTGACAGGTGGGGGGGCCCAGCGCGAAATTTGACGAGTGACAGGACAAAGGCGCGCGAGCGACCCCCCGTCTGTCCCGGACGGGCGGAAGTAAT
>JBDLJO010000229.1:0-3991 GCA_039714275.1 Chloroflexota bacterium
GCCCCGTCTGCTGACGAAATCCAAAAAGCAGGTAACATTGTCAGAGCTTTCGATGAAGCAGCTGCTAAAGGGTTAGGGGTTGTCTCTCTAGGATCCAAGATGATCGATCCCCCTGTGGTCAAACGTGCTCAAGCGACGATTGATCTGGCCATTCGTTCCAAATTACTGCCTCAAAATTGGAAAAATGATGCCAGCCAACAATTAAGTTTTTAATCACTTACCATATGGAAACAACCATGCCTATAAAATACACCAAAAACGCTGTCGGACGCATGATCCCTGCCGAAATTAACGGTCAACCCGTGATCCCTTTCCAGGGGCCTCATGGCTACAAAAAAGTCGGCCGCAAATACGGCCCGCCGATCAGCACCTGCGCCGATTACCCTGAGGATGGCGATAAGCGGGTTCCTGATCTAAAAGCAGCTTTAGTTAAAGCCGGTTTGAAAGACGGCATGACCATCTCCACGCACCATCACTTTCGCAATGGTGACCTGATCGCCAATCAGATTTTCGAGATTGCGGCGGAGTTAGGGATTAAAGACTTGATTTGGTTCCCATCCGCATCATTCCCCTGTCATGAACCCCTGATTCAGTACCTGGAGGACGGCACCATTCACCATATTGAAGGCAGCATGAACGGTGCCTTGGGGCGTTTTGCGTCCGAGGGAAAAATGCGCGGTGCAGGAGTGCTCCGTTCGCACGGTGGGCGCTATCAGGCGGTGCAGGATGGGGAAGTGATCATTGATATTGCCGTCATTGCAGCACCAACTGCCGACCCCTTTGGTAATGCCAACGGCCTCACCGGACCATCAGCCTGCGGGTTGTTGGGCTTTGCTCTGGCCGATTCGGAGTATGCCCACAACGTCATCGTGGTGACCGATAATTTGATTCCCTTCCCCTGCATCCCCTGGCAAATTCAGGGCAATCATGTTGACACGGTTGTTGAAATGGCGCAGATTGGCATTCCCGAACGCATTATTTCTGGCACCACCAAGATCACCAAGAGTCCCGATCGATTATTCATTGCTGAATTAACAGCTAAGTTTTGTGATGCGGCCGGAATTATTAAGGATGGTTTTTCCTTCCAGGCTGGGGCGGGAGGTACTTCGCTGGCTATTGGTAACTACTTTGGCGAGATCATGCGCCAAAAAGGAATCAAGGCTCGTTTTGCCCGCGGTGGCAGCAACCAATACCTGGTCCAGATGATGGAGGATGGCTTGGTTGATTATATTCTCGATGGCCAGACCTTCGATCTGGACGGCGTGCGCTCAATGCGTGAAAATTCCAACCATGTCAATACCAGCCCCTTCACCAGCTATAATTACCACGGTAAAGGCAACTTTGCCTCGCTTCTGGATGTTGTTATCCTCGGAGCAACCGAAGTGGATACCAGTTTCAATGGTAATGTGGTCACCCACTCAGACGGTCTTTTGCTGCATGGTATCGGCGGCTGGCAGAACTGTCTTTTTGGACAGACCGTGATTTTACCCATCCCGCTTTTCCGTAATCGCATTCCGGTAATTCGCGATCAAGTGACTACAATTTGTGGTCCCGGGGAGTTAATTGATGTCATTGTCACCGAACGCGGCATTGCCATCAATCCCCTGCGCACCGATCTGATCGAAGCCGTAAAAGATTCAGACCTGCCCATTAAGACCATCCATGAGCTCAAGGATGAAGCCGAACGCATTTGCGGCGTCCCCCAGGCCGTCGAATTTGAAGATAAGATCATTGCTGCTATCAAATGGGTTGATGGCACGGTCATTGATGTTGTCAAGCAGGTGAAAAGCTGAAGCAGTTGAGGATCAGAATATCATTTTAGAATATTGCACTTTTGGTGCTTACGTATTAGAAAAAGAATCCTTTGTAACTCAGTATACTTCTGGGATTCGACATCCATTTTAGTGACCGGATCATTGCCCAGCGTGCCTTGTCCGGGTAGGAGAATAAGTACAATATGACCAAACGAACGATCGTCTCAATGCCCGGTGACGGGATCGGACAAACAGTTTTACCGGAAGCCATTCGGGTATTAGATGCCGCCGGTTTCGAAGCCCAATATGTCCACGCCGATATCGGATGGGAATTTTGGTGCACCGAAGGCAATCCGCTGCCCCAGCGCACCATCGACCTGCTCAAAGAGCATAAAATCGGTCTTTTTGGCGCCATCACTTCCAAACCGAAGTCGGATGCCGATGCTGAGTTGGCACCAGAGCTGCGCGATCAGGGTCTGGTCTACTACAGCCCCATCGTTGCCCTACGCCAGCATTTCAACCTGGATATTTGCGCCCGTCCCTGCCAAACATTCAAGGGTGATCCGCTGAACTTTATTCGCCGGGCTGCTGATGGCGGTGTCGAAGAGCCCGAAGTCGATACGGTCATCTTCCGGCAGAACACCGAAGGCCTCTACGGTGGTGTGGAGTGGACCAATCCTCCAGATCATGTTTACGATGCATTAATGACGCATCCCAAATTTTCATTGAATTTTGGTAGCACGCTAAAAGATGAGTTATCAATTTCAACTCGAATTTTCACCCGTAAAGCAACCGAACGTATTTTGCGGGCTGCTTTCGAGTATGCCAAGAAATTTGGTTATAAATCGGTCACGGTTTGCGAAAAACCCAATGTGATTCGTGAGACCTCTGGCATGATGCTGGCTATGGGAAAAGAGATCGCTGCCGAATACCCCGGCATTGATCTCTGGGATACCAATATTGATGCCCAAATGATGTGGCTGACCAAGAATCCGGAAGACTACGGCGTCATCGTCGCAGGCAATATGTTCGGGGATATCATTTCCGATGGTTTCGCTGGATTGGTGGGTGGATTGGGCTTTGCCTGCAGCGCCAATATGGGTGACGATGTAGCCGTATTTGAACCCACGCACGGCTCGGCTCCAAAATATGCTGATTACGAAACTTCGATTGTCAACCCGATTGCCATGATTCTCTCAGCCTGTATGATGCTGGATCACATTGGTGAAACCCAGATCGCGGAGAAAATCCGGGCGGCGATTGCCAAAGTGGTCGAAGATGGTAAAGTGCGCACATACGATATGATGAAAATGCGCGGAGCACCTGAAGTTGTTAAGGGTGGTGCTGCATCAACTGCCCAAATGGCAGAAGCCATTATCGCCGCGCTCTAAAACTGACCGTGCCAATCAGCGATCACAACTTGTTCCCATGCTCCGGCGTGGGAACGAGAGCTCAAGAAACTTATATGTAACGAACCAATTTATAGTTAAGTTTCTTAAGGTCTCAACATAAAATCCTGGCATCGCCTATTTGAAAAAATAAGGTTTTCTACATTTATTGAATGCACCCCAGAGGACAACATGAACATCAACCAACTTTGGCCTGAACTGGCCTGGATTGAAGACCCCGATTTGCGCGCAAAAACTACCCAAACATGGGTTTTAGCCCTGGAGCGTAGCGTGCTGACTCCCGAAGATTTGGGCCGCATTCCCTTCACCCTTAAAGCTGGGCCCGATATGAAGGTCAGCTTTATGGCGCATAAACGTGCAGTCGTCCATGTCGCCAAAGAAAGCGCTCTGAAGATGATTGAATTCTTCGGCGATGACCTTCCAATTAACATGGACGTCGTTATTGCCGGGGCGATTCTGGCTGATGTCGGTAAGCTCTTGGAATATGAACTTGATTCCGATGGTAATTCCCGACAGGGCGATTACGGTAAATACGTTCGCCATCCCTTTTCCGGTGTCTCCCTTGCCGAAGAATGTGCGGTACCTGCTGAGGTCTGCCACATCATCGCTGCCCACGCCGCTGAAGGTGAACTGATCAAACGTACCACCGAGGCCTATATCGTGCACCACGCCGATTTTATGACCTTTTTGCCCTTCAAAAGCAGATTGCAGGTTTAAGAAATAATCCTGCCCCATCGGGTGTTGGGAGATAATGTTGCCCAATACCCATGAGGTAGTTTTACGCGGAGCACCTATGAGCCAAACTTTTGCCGAAAAAATCCTTGCCCA
>JBDLJO010000230.1:0-3977 GCA_039714275.1 Chloroflexota bacterium
TTGCATTGGCACATCGATTATTTGCGCGCCATTACGGATCTGACCGGATTTGGATACCTTTTGGATCGTATCGATGAACCCCCTTCAATCAATGTTGAATGCACTTGGAGCCAGTCTCTGGCCGCCTTGCCTGGGGTCAGTATTCCTATGCCAGGGTTTGGTGCTGGTGATTGCCGCGCTGGATGTTCAGCGCATCTGGTCGCGCTTCCGGACACGTTGCCTTCGAAAGAAAATTATCGGACCATGCTGGCTGATAGCGTGGGAAGGTCTCCTCAGGAGATTATTTGGGTCAATAAAAGACCTTAGTTTATGGCTAAGGTCTTTATAGAGCTATTCCGAGCTCAGGTTATTAAGGTGTGGAAGTTGCCGTTATGGCAGGCGTAGGGGTCAAAATATAAATTTGGGGTATCCACCCAATCCTCCCGGATGAATCCTGCACTTCAATCCACACTAACCCGCCAGTAACTTTTTTGCCATATAAAATTAATAGCTCCTCGTTTTGTTGCAGTTTTGCAATCACCGGACCACCAGGCGATTGCCGCAATCGCAGACCAGGGAATGAGATATTGGTGGTGTAACCGGCATAGGGTGTCGGTGTGTTGGTTGCGGTAGGTAAAGGAGTCGAGGTTTCCGTTGCTGTAGGTGTTAATGTTGGCGTGCGTGTAGGCGTGGCTGTAGCTGTTGGTGTTGCAGTTGCGCTTGGCCCAATCGTTGGCGTTTGGGGGGTTGGTGTTGCCGTTGGCGGGATCAGTGGGTCTAAACGCTGCGCCTGAAATTGATTCAGAACTAATTGAAATTCTTGCCTTTCGCTGAGATAGTTTTGTGCGCTAAGCTGGGTGCCAATGGTGTCGCGTAAATGTATCGTATCATAATAGTCTAAGAGCAGCGGAGTGCGGATGGTGATTTCTAGTATCAAGAGATTCTCTTCATCAATCCTGTTCCACTCAGTAATTTCTGCTCCTTCGAAATCACCTAATTCTGATTCAATAATGGACTCGATTGCCATATTGCGTTCAACCAAATATCTGGCCACAGTGGCTTCTTGGAAAAATTGAAAACTAATATAGGTTAATGGACCGAGTAAAAGTACCGTAACAAAAAGAGAAATCGCCAGACTGCGCGGAATTCCGAGGATGCGCCCTACTTTTTCTACGGAACGGTGGGTAAAACCCAGGGTAAAGAAAACCAGCATTGCCGAAGCAGCAATCGCAACGCCGTTCGTGAAAAAAAGTAAAAATGCACCACCAGCTACTTCCCAACGTTGATAGGCTAAACCCACTCCTACAGCAGCTAGCGGCGGCATCAATGCGGTTGCGATGGCAACACCGGGCAGTGCAGCCGAAATATCTGGCATGGCTAGCGCAAATGCCGCTGCCAGACCTCCAGCTATGGCAATACCCAAATCCATCGGGCTTGGATGCGTGCGTGACATCACTTCGCTGGGAAGATCATGAGGAATTAGGGGGACAAAAGTAATTATCCTATTGAACAAGGTTATGATCAAGGAGATTGTAATCGCCACGACAGCGCCCTGTAATAGAGCAGTGCCAGCATCTTTTAGGAGACGATCGTCGCCTCGAATGGAGCCTAACCCCAAACCGAGAATCGGAGACATTAAGGGAGCAACCAACATTGCCCCGATGATCGTTGCCGGAGAGTTGATCAACAGCCCTAAGGTAGCAATCACACTGGATAGGAATACGAGCAGAAAATAGCTAAAATCCGGGTGTGATGCATCACGTAATTGTACTTGGACTTCTCCCCGTTGTTTTAGATCGACTGGGGGTACCATGCGCCGCCAAAAGTGACGGATTGCAGTGCGCCATGACGATGGTTTTGTGATCGGTTGATTATCCATACCGAATTTATTGTACCCTTTTACGTCTAGAGAGCAAGGTTCCTATTTTCCACCTATTCAGGACAATTCTTTGAAATTCTGGGTTGTTTTTTTTACTGATGGTAGAATGTACCCAGGAATTGGATCAATTATGACAACGACTTCATCAACAATTTCCCTTAACGCAGCAAAAAATATCCGCTCTTTTGATTTACGTCGAGATTTAAAATCTACGGCTGATTTAATCGAATTGTGTTTTAACGATACCTTATCTGATGATGGACGCAGGTACTTAAGAAGAATGCGGGAGGCTTCCGAATTGGGCAGTTCTGCTCATTGGGCAGCGCTTGCCTCCCTGAGGGGATCTTTTCCTTTATCAGGCTATGTTTGGGAAGTGGCTGGAGAATTGGTTGGCAATATCAGTATGATTCCCTTTGTCCATCAGGGACGTCGTCTTTATTTGCTGGCTAATGTAGTTGTGCATCCTAATTTCCGCAGACGAGGCATTGCACGTGCAATGACGGAGAGCGCCTTGAAAAAACTGCGCCGTATGCGAGTGCGTGATGCCTGGCTCCAAGTGCGTTCAGATAATCCTGCTGCCGTGCACCTCTACACTTCAATGGGATTTTCCATCCAAGCGCGGCGAACAACCTGGAAAATCCTTCCGAATGAAATTCAAGGTGCTGTACAGCCTGGTATCCGGATTACACCTCGCTTTAGCCGCCATTGGGAGCAGCAGCGTCAATGGATAGACAATAACTACCCCGGTAATTTACGCTGGCATTTTTATTTGAAAGCCCCGGCATTGAAACCAGGTCTTGCGGGATGGTTTTATCGATTTTTTCTAGAAGTTGATATCCACCACTGGGCCGCCTATCACAATGGGCAATTCTTGGGTGTCCTGAGTTGGCAAGCCGCCCAAACTCGTTCAGACCACTTGTGGTTGGCCGCTTCTCCAAAAACAGAAAATGAGACCCTGCGTGCCATTATGCCTTTCATTAGAAAAGAGCGCCGTATCTATCGCCCGTTGAATTTTGATTACCCTGCCGGGCGTGCGGTTGAAACCTTACTGGAAGCCGGGTTTAAAGAGCAGCACACTTTGCTGTGGATGCATAAATCCCTTTCATAGTGCTGTTAAGCTAAATTTCATCCAAAGCCGCGCTAGACGGATTTTTCCTACTATGATAAAATCCCCCGGCTCTCGCGCGAGCGGGAGAAATTCTATTTCACACGCCTTTTGACCTGACGGGGCGTGCCGCAGGGGAATGTCGATTTGCGGTTCCTGTTAGGGTTGATGGAGGCGGAGGTAAAAAACGAAGGAGATTTACCAAATGCGTATTGTTTCAATGAAAGCACTCTTAGAGAGTGGTGTGCACTTTGGGCATAGAACCCAACGCTGGCACCCTCAAATGGCGCCTTATATTTTTACAGAGCGTAATGGCATCCATATTATTGATCTAGAACAAACCTTAAAAAGTTTGGAAAAAGCGTATGCTCTAGTACGGGACATTGTGTCTGAAGGTGGTTCGGTTCTTTTTGTCGGCACCAAACGACAGGCGCAAGAAACCATTCAGGTAGAAGCAGAACGTTGTGGTATGCCTTGGATTACACACCGATGGTTGGGTGGCACAATGACCAACTGGGATACCATTAAACAGCGAGTCAATGAATTGAATCGCCTAGAACGCCAGCGTGATCAAGGCGAATTTGAGGTGCTGCAAAAGAAAGAAGCACTCAACAAAACGCGTAAAATTGACCGCCTGGATATGCTTTTTGGTGGCATCCGTGATATGGGTGGTGTGCCCGAGCTCGTCTTTGTTGTTGATATCAGCCGAGAATTTACAGCTGTACACGAGGCAAATTTGCTTGGTGTGCCGGTTGTAGCTATGGTCGATACTAATTGCGACCCCCGAAACGTTGATTACATCATCCCGTCCAATGATGATGCTATTCGCGCTATCAAGCTGATTGTCAGCAAAATAGCTAATGCCGTCATTGAAGGTCAATCCATGCGTAAGGATGAAGCCGTAGAAGTCCCGGCTGGTCCTGATGTTGCTTACGAAGAAACAGCTCAATTAAGTGATGATGAACTGCTGGGTGAAGCTACACTGGCAAAAATGGAAGCTCAAAAAGCCGAAGA
>JBDLJO010000231.1:0-3965 GCA_039714275.1 Chloroflexota bacterium
GCGCAGGTGAATGGATGGACCCATTTGATATCAAGCCCATGCATCCTACTGATATAGAAGAAGCCGCTGAAGTTCTCAGTCGTGCAATGGTCAGCAACCCGATCCATGCGGCAGTATATCAGGGTAAAAATGAAACTGAGCGTTTACAAATTCAAGATAAATTTTTGACCATGCTCAGAGATCGCCCTAAAGAAACAATCCTAGCGGTAAAAGGAAACCAGATCATTGGGGTGTGCAGGTCTTTTATCTGCCGCGGTGATCATGCTATTCCACAAGAGATTCAAGAGCTGCTTGATACCAGCGACTCAAATTTGTCTTCATTCAAGGATCGCAACAATACCTGGCAAGGAACCTGGGCGCGGCGCGATCCATCCATCAGACATAATCACCTTGGTCCAATCGGTGTCCTGCCGGCATATCAAGGTCTCGGCGTTGGGACACTTTTAATGGAGAACTACTGCAAATTGGTCGACGAACAGGCGCTGCCGGCCTATCTTGAAACAGATAAATCGTCCAGCGTGTCTTTTTACAGCAAATTTAATTTCACCTTGATCGATAAAACCGAAATTCTTGCGGTGATGAATTATTTCATGTGGCGTGAGATCAGTAAATAATGGCCATAAAAAAATCAAAAATATGAAAAAAGGAAAACGATATGAAAATCGCCTGTCTTGATTTAGAAGGTGTTCTGGTACCGGAAATATGGATCAACTTTGCCGAGGCGACCGGCATAGATGCTCTGAGGGCAACCACACGCGATGTCCCTGACTACGATGTGTTAATGCGCCAGCGTTTACGAATCCTGGAGGAACATCATCTGCGCCTGCCTGATATCCAGGCCGTGATTGCTAAAATGGCACCCCTGCATGGGGCCGTGGATTTTCTTGGTTGGCTGAGAGAACGCTACCAGGTGATCCTGCTGTCGGATACATTTTATGAATTCGCCACTCCCCTGATGGAGCATCTGGGCTATCCTGCCCTGCTCTGCCACCACCTGGAAGCTACCAGCGACGGCCGCCTGACCGGTTATCGTCTTCGACAGGAAGATTCAAAACGCATGGCCGTCAAAGCATTCCACAGCCTGGGGTATGAGGTCGTTGCGGCTGGCGATTCGTATAATGACACCGGCATGTTGGCAGAAGCAGACGTCGGGATCCTTTACTGTCCACCGGATAATGTGGCGGCAGAATTCCCCCAGTTCCCCGCCGCCCTGAATTATGATCAACTGCGAAAAGCGTTTTTGGATGCCAACAACCGTTTAGGGGAATAACCAACCAGTAACGAGCGGCACTGCTTAAGTCAACTGCCGTTCTTTAGAAATACCGTTTTTCCATAACTTCCCCCTCATTATGAGTCTTATTTAACCTTGTCAGGTTTACAGGGGTTATCGGGGTCAGGGTTTTTGGGCGGCATCCCTTGAGTCTTGGGGCCATATTCGCAAACCGCGGCCCAGGGGGAGTAGTGGGTTTTGAAAATATCCTCATACAGGACGGCGTCATCTCTAAGCACAGTGCGGGTGACGGTGACATCGGCGCCTTCTACTGCCCAATCGACCTGCTTGATCTCATTTTTTGCCAGATCATCATTTTTAATATATTTAGGTTCGGGTGGATCCTTCACCTTGGTCAGGCCGGTGGTATCCCATTCCACAACCCGCCCGTCGGATGCAGAGTAGAACTTCCAGGTCAGGTAGCTGCCGCCGACATAGGTTTCCATCAGCATCCAGCTCTCACTGTCATTGGTGAACTTAAAATCAACCAGGGGAACGTAAACCGTGGCATCCAAACCAGCCCACTTGGCATCATGTCCGCCGTTATAGGTTTGCTCGTAATAATAGACCCGGTAAGAATGTGAATAGCGCTCCAGGATGGGGTAGCCCCCAAAGAAAACCGTACGGAAAAGGGTGGTGCTGACCTGGCAGACACCGCCGCCGACGCCCTTGATGGTGCGGTCGCCGTAAATGATCCAGGCCTCAGCATATCCCGAATCCAGGCTGATATCGCCCAGCACGTCAGCCATCGAAAATGAAGCCCCAGGGGGGACCAGCAGCCCGTGAAAACGCCCGGCTGCGGTGGCGATATTATGACGTCGGGCCGAGTCCGAGCCGTAGAAGTAGGTGGTATGAGAACTGACCAATTCGCTGATGCCTAAATCTCCCGCCAGCGCATCATCGGCCACTTCCGGGTTTACATAAGCCATGTCGATAACTGCGCTGTGCTCCCCGGTTAAGATCGTATCCCGAATGATCGCCAGGGTGGCTTCGACATCCACGGTTTGCCCAACCACTGCGGGCTGGATAAGTTCCAATTTACGGGTTTCATCGTTGAAAATGAAACGCGGATTCTCTGTGGGTTGTTCCAAATCGGGGGCCACTTCATTGAGAAAATCAATGAAACGCTGTTCGCTCAAGCCGATTTGAATATAGGCTCCACCCGGGTCGGAGACCACGTCAAAGGTCAGCATACCCGCCAAATCTTCGGGGGCAAAAGCCCAGGGACCATAAGTTTTCCCCAGTTTTCCAGGTACTTTAATCAAAAAGGGTGCACTTAAAATGCCGCGTGCAATCTCCGCTTCCGCCTCTGCACTGATGATCGCGGGCGGTGTCTCATTAATGATCAGCGGGATTTCAGCATCCTCTAAAGTTTGGGTTTGGATTTCCAGGAAAGCCAGCGCTGCCGTGGTATCCAGCTGGCGCCCAATCTGGCCTTGATGATGGATGACCTCGGTGCCGTTGATCTCGATGGCAGCTTCGATGGTTGGGCGGTTGATTTCTGCTGCCAGCGTTTCCAGATAGCTCTGGGCGGTATTCTGGTCGAAGGTGAAGGCCGGGGGTATGATGATGCCCTGAAACCAGCCACCAAACTGGTGGTAGAGCCGGGTCCAGAAGGGTCCGCTGCGTCCAACAAGGGTAGCAGCAACTGCGTTTTTCTGTGTATCGAAGCTCAAGCCGACCTGGGCGGGTGAGACCGTCCAAGAATTTTCACCATCCTGCAGCAAAAGCTGACCATCCTGCGGGTAGGTGTATACCTGAGCCAGGGTCGCTGCGGCCTCGGCGGTTGTCTGCCCGGAGAGATCAACATCCCCGACAGATACGCCCGGATAAATACGCCCGATGTAGGTGACATGAAAACTGATCAGGGCAATAACTGCCGCCAGGATAAAAACCGCGGCACTGCTGACCAGGGCGATGAGTATTTTTTGTAAGAGAGAAAACGGTTTTGTAACCATAAAATCTATGCCCTAAATTTTACCAGGGTTTGAAAAACGTGTTTTCACACCGTTGAAAGCATGGCAGCGATCATTAAAACAGATGGTCTAATCATGCAGATCACTCCTAGAGGTCCTTTTTTTTGCTATAATGAAATTAGCCAATCTTTTTTTTGATAATCTTATAATATATTCGTTATGGGGGCAGAATGAACATCAATCCACACAACAGTCACGATCTAAAAATTGGAGGCACCCTATGTCTCAATATATTGGTGATTTGAAAAAACCTTTTTTTATGTGGTTCTTTGCTAATATTTTAGGGTTTTGTGTGCTGGGAATATTCTATTATGTCATTCCCCAAAAATTATTAATGTCTGGCATCGTCGTTTCGACACTTCTCATCTCAATTCCAATTGGCTTTGCTCAATGGACAGCCTTACGACGAATCTTAAATACTTCCTTTTTGTGGATCTTCACCGTCCAGGTCGGTTTTCTCCTGGCAATTTTAATTAAAAATCTAATACCAGATCGTTTATGGGAATTAGTAGATGATGAATCCATTGCGGTACTGACTGCCGGGTACCTTGTAATAGGATTTGCTGTTGGGCTGCCTCAATGGCTTGTACTGCGGCAGCAATTACCAAGATCATCCTTCTGGCTGTTGGGCAGTGCCATCGGCCTTTTTGCGGGATTCTGGTTGATATTAATTACTGATTTGGTGCATAAGTTCGAGTTTATTTCCTATATCGCTGTGG
>JBDLJO010000232.1:0-3959 GCA_039714275.1 Chloroflexota bacterium
GAGCATCATATCTGGTTAGCGCACAATGAGGATGGGCATCGCGATTATCACGATATTTTGTTTACCCTAAAAGTAACCCCACCCTCGGGCGTGGCTTTTATTTCGCTGGTCTATCCAGGCATAGCCGCCGGAAGCGGACCTTCATTAAACAGTCAGGGTATCATCCAAACCACAAATTTTATCCCCGGTAGAAAGTCTGAAATTGGTGTCCCCCGCTACGTCATCGGGCGAGCAGTATTAGAAGCAAAAGACTTAAAGGAAGCCATTCAGCTTGCAACCTTTGAAGAACGCGCCTACCCCTTTCATCACAATATCGCCAGCATGGATGAAAAACAATATGCATCTGTTGAAACCACGCCGGAGACCTTCGAAGTAAGGCATCCCAAAGGGATCTACTTCCACACCAATCACCTAATATTTGAAAAAACGATCAATAACCAGCCCCAAAATCAGGTCGGCAATCCCCTATCGTCGCTTTCCAGATATATCGTGATCAGTGAAAAAATCAAGCAAATCGAACCTGGTGATATTCAGGTAAAAGATATCTTATCCATTTTATCTGCTCATGAAAGGAAACCCTATTCTCCCTGCCGCCATCCCCAGGGCAAGATTTCCGGACGCACCCTCTGCACAGCCTTTTTCGATATTGGAGAGAGGACCTTTAGGTTATACAAAGGTAACCCCTGCGAGGCCGTCAAAAAGGATCAAGTTGTTACCCTTGGATTTTAATAGGCACCAATTCTTGTTCATTTACTACTATTCCCCCTCAATAAAACCATGACGATTGACTTAATTATCAAAGCAATCCTGGGAGCGGCAGTCGTAATATTGATTCAATTGATTGCAGGCACTAAAAATTACTTTATTGCCGGTCTGGTGCCCCTTTTCCCAACTTTTTCTTTGATCTCACATTATATTGTCGGATCTCAGCGATCAACCTCAGACCTGCGAGCAACCATTCTATTCAGCATTGTCTCAATAGGCCCCTACTTGTTATATTCAGCATCCTTGTATTTCCTGGTCGCGCGGTTACCCCTGATACCATCATTGATCATTGCAACCGTGATCTGGTTCATTTCAGCTGGGTTGCTGGTATTCTTTTGGACAAGAGCTGGCATGGGATAAACAATCGTTTGAGCATGGTAAAATTATGCCATTAATTAAAATGAGGTAAGCGGGACAGGCGTACCTTTAGGTGGATAATTAAAAATAATAATAACCAAAAAACTTTATATTAAATAAGGGAAAAAATAATGAGCAAGAAGAACTTTGGGTTAATGATGATCGCGTTATTTGTATTGGTCTTGAACGCATGTAATGCCAAACCTGTGGAACAATCCGGTATTAACCAACCGACCAGCACGTCACCACCCATTGTTGAGTCAACTTCAACCCCGACAGATATCCCGCCAACCGCAGAACCGACAGCAACAGAAATCCCCCCAGCAACGGCGGTGCCCACCCTGGCCCCAACGGAAGAAGAATTGGGCATTGGATCCACGCGCATCTCCGAGATTGACGATATGGAGCAGGTCTATGTCCCGGCCGGGGAATTCGATATGGGTTCCACGGATATTGAAGCTAAGATCGTGATCGAGAATGGTCGCGCTTACCCTGAAATCCCGGTCAATACCGTCTATCTGGATGGGTACTGGATCGATAAATACGAAGTGACCACAGCACAGTATGCCTTATGTGTGGAGGACGGCGCTTGCAAACCACCCTTCATACCCACCTCATCCACGCGCGAATCTTATTATGATAATCCAGAATTTGCTAATTACCCGGTCATCTGGGTGAAATGGGCTATGGCGGGAGAGTACTGCGAATGGGCCGGCAGACGATTATTAACTGAAGCGGAATGGGAAAAGGCATCCAAAGGCACCGATGGGCGCAAATACCCCTGGGGTAACGAACCTGTCAGTGGGGAGCGAGCTAATTTATGTGATATCAACTGCCCCAGAGATTGGGCTAACCCCAACTTTGATGACGGCTATCCGGACACGGCCCCAGTAGGCAGCTATCCGGCTGGCGCCAGCCCCTATGGGGTGATGGATATGTCTGGGAATGTTTGGGAATGGACCAGTTCCCTGATTCAGCCCTTCCCTTATGATGCCAACGATGGGCGGGAAAATCCCGATGCCACGGGAGAGCGGAACTGGCGCGGCGGTGCCTGGAACGACGGCTATTGGTGGATGCGTTCAACCGTTCGCTACCGCTCGGTGACCTTTTATTCGTATTTTAACCTGGGAATTCGCTGCGGAGTTTCGGAGTAAACGTTAAATCAACTGTAAATTAAACGCAGACCCTGGCAGATAAATTATGCCGGGGTCTGCGTGTTTAAGCCAATCATCTGAATAATCCATGATGATTGATTATTCTAGAAAAAGACGGTGATGGTAAAATCAGTGGCGCTTTGAAACAGCAACAACCATGCCATTAGAACCCGTTCAAGCATGGGAAATTTATTATTAATTTCCTGTTGAAGTAAAATTTTATGACCTGCAGTTTAGGAAATACCAACCATAATCACCAACCGATACCGGTGCCCTCGGAACCCAAGAAACGGTTCAAGCTAAACGAGCTGCTTCAGGGAAGGCGGGTGCTGATCGTGACCTCAGTGTTAGCGATCCTGCTGCTGGTTTGGTTGGCGGCCGGGATCGGGAAGATGAGTTTCGCTCCAGGGAGGCCGATCAATTTTGGTGACGGGGAGGTACGCACCATCCAGGAGAGTATCGGCGAGATTGCCAGGGAATTTTCGGAAGTACCCTTTGGGCAGCAGGTGCTTTTCGTAGGGGCATTTCTGGCTATTACCGCGATATCGCTGATTCTGATGCCAGCCGAGATTCGGGTACGTTTGCTTAGGACCCTCTTCCGTATGGGGGTGACCGCTTTTGCGCTGTTATATTTTTTCAATAATTTTCAATTTGAGGGCGAGGCAAATTTTTCGGAAGAATTGGTTTCACCGCTTGAGTCGATTGAAGCGCTGGAAGGGACTGATCTTACGGTAGAAGTGCTCAGCGCGCCTCAGGCTGCCCCAGCCTGGGACTACGTGATCACATTTGGCCTGATAATCCTGATCATGGCATTAGGGTGGTGGCTGAGCCGCAGACTGGCAAAACCCTCAGAAAGCGATAGTGGTGCGCTGCGTGAAATCGCTCGGATTGCCAAAACATCGCGCGATGATCTCTCCGCAGGTGCAGCATTAGAAGACGTCATCATCCGGTCCTATATGGAGATGGGCGACGTAGTCCGAGATCGACGCGGTATCCAACGCCAGCAAGCCATGACACCTGGTGAATTCGCTATGCGATTGGGTCAAGCTGGTCTGCCAGCCAAACCTGTGGAACGATTGACCGCGCTCTTTGAGCGCGTGCGCTATGGAGCTCACGCTGCAGGGCAAAGTGAAGTCGAAGAGGCAGTGGCTTGTTTAGATGCCATTGCGGCTTGTTTTGAGGGGGGTGTATGAAGCGACGAAATTGGTTCTTGATCATCCTTTTTGGTGCTGCTGCGTTATTGCTGGCCTTTCCTCTGAAAAATATCGTCCGGGCTGTGCTTATCAAACCAGCCCTCTACTTGCTTTGGGGGATAAAATTAATCTATCACACCATACCGCAATTTTGGCTGTGGGCGATATTACTTTTTGTAATTCTCCTGATCATGCTCTCACCATTATTTGAAATCGGTCGGTTTCTACCCCGCAGAAAACGCCGTGTCAAAGAACCGCTTGGTCCGATTGGGACCCTGGCTGAAACGGTGGATAAATCGAGCAGCGGCATTTATTTCAAATGGGTGATCGCCAACCGCATGAGCAAGATCATGCGTGATTGGCTGGCATACCGTGAGCATACTGTCAAACGCTGGCACGCCAGGGATATCACCAAACTGGGCTGGTCATCATCGAAACCGATTAAGACTTACCTGGATGTTGGGTTGAACGGTTCCTTTGCAGACTATCC
>JBDLJO010000233.1:0-3932 GCA_039714275.1 Chloroflexota bacterium
AACAATAATTGCCGCTGGGTAGATCCAGATCCCAGCGATGTTTGCAAATATTTTTTGATCCCATCTCGATAGCGCCCCAAACGCAAAGCGGCCACACCCAACATCAAACTGGAAGATGCATCTATATCGTGCTTTGGTCCTAAGACTTGGAGTAAACGTTCAAGGTGCTCCAAAGTTAATAAGGTATGTCCCCATACATCTTCGGTATGAGGATGAGATTGAACCAGTCCATTGAGAGGGAGCAGTTCTGGCAAAACGTACTCCAAGGCACCCAGCACACTTAATGCTCGCATGGAAGATGCCACCCGAGGTCCTGCCAGGATGGCAAATAATTCATCCCGTAAGCGCTCAGGAGACACTGACTCCAGTTTAGAAATCGCGGGGTTGATCAGTTCCCGAGTTTTAGGTTCGATATGAAAATCAAGTGCTGCAGCGGTGCGAACGGCACGCAGGATGCGGACAGGATCATCACCGAAGGCGCTGGGTGAGCAGGCTCTCAGGATTTTTGCACGTATATCAACAGCACCCCCTAAGGGGTCTAGTAACGCTTGGGGTTGACGAATATCCGCGGCCAAGGCATTAATCGTAAAATCCCGCCCTCGTAAATCAGCTTCCAAATCAGGGCCGCGCAAAGTGGCAAAATCAAGCACCTGACGATCGCCGTCCTGATCGGTATAAATAACTCGTGCAATTCGCCGGACATCGTCAAGGGAGTAATATGCAGCACCTAGATGATCGGCCACCCGCCTGGCAGCAGGCAAAGCATCTTCCGCCAAAACAAAATCCAGATCCCGGTATGGTCGTCCCAACAAAGCATCACGCAGCGCGCCGCCTACCAGATAAACGGTTTGATCATCTGGTAAAGCAGCGCGAACACGATCTAATAATGGAGAGAACTTAAAGGGTGTACCTGGTATGTACATGATGGTAGGTTTTTCTTTATGTCTAAGCGCTTTGGCAGCCTGTAAAGCCTGCAGCGGCGTACCGCCTTGACCCACAATTTGATTCCCTATACAGGCAACCCAACGGTCTGCATAGGCGGCAATCTGGTCTTGAGATAAGCCCGTATCACCCTCAGGGCACATTATTGATTTCCTTAATCCGGAGGATCAAATTTATCCGTATCAACTACCCCAATAAAGGGCAGCCCCCGGTAGTACTCGTCCAAATCTAATCCATAGCCAAAGACAAATTCATTGGGTATCACAAAACCGGTATAAGCGAGCGGCACATCCACTTCACGGCGTTCAACTTTATCCAAAAGTGTACAAACGCGCAGACTGGCTGGCTTTCGCAAGGATAATAGCTCCAGGACCGAAGCGAGGGTCTGCCCGCTGTCAACAATATCTTCGACAAGCAAAACGTCGCGTCCTTGAATATCATCCCGCAAATCCATATTCAGACGTACAGTTCCTGTCGATTCGCGCGCCCCCACACCATACGATGAAATGGCCATAAAATCAACCGTGTGAGGAATGTTAACCCGGTGCATCAAATCCGTAAGAAACATCACACCACCGCGTAAAATACAAACCAGGTGCAAACTTTGTTCACGATAATCGCGGCTGATTTCAGCACCCAACTCTTTGATCCTCGCCTGGAGGGTTTCTTCGTCAATCAGGATTTTCTTTAAGAATGTCTGATAATCTTGCATATGATTAATCCACTCCAATAATTAATAGTATAGAACTAACGCGGCACTTCATGGTGCTTCCTGCAGCGTGCCTCATATAGTTCCGCTGCACCAACAATCACGATCGGATCATCATAATGAGCGGGAGCGCCATTGACCAGGCGCTGCGTACGAGATGCCGGTTCTCCGCAAACCATACAAATCGCATGCAGTTTATGAACCCGTTCCGCAATCGATAATATTTCTGGCATCGGACCAAATGGCTCAGCCCTGAAATCTGTATCAAGCCCCGCTGCAATCACCCGAATGCCGCGATTGGCCAACTTTGTGATCACTTCGATAACATCCGGATCAAAAAATTGGACTTCATCGACGGCTACCACCGTTGTATCTTTGGCCAAATTTTCAATGATTTCGGATGAGTGTTGAATCGGTTGGGCCTTATAATCATGCCCCGCATGAGAGGTAACTTTAGTTTCTGCAAAACGATTGTCAATTGTGGGCTTAAACACCTGAACTTGCTGCTTTGCAATCGTGGCGCGGCGTAAGCGTCTGATCAATTCCTCTGTTTTGCCGCAAAACATGGAGCCAGTGATCACTTCCAACGATCCGGTATGATGTTTCATGTACACCTCAGTTAGTATTTCTGCTTGGACGAATAGAAAATAATATTGATGGATCTAAAAATCTGATTAAAATCATCATTAAATGAACAGACAGATGTTTTCACATCTGTCTGTTAGTTTACTTGAATTTCGCCGAAGCGCAAGCTTTTAGGCGTCGAGTTCTTCTACGTCTTCAGGTAATGTATAACCAAACTTGCGCAGTGCTTTTTTCAAATCGGCCAGCGATTTGCGACCAAAGCCTTTGATGGCTAGCAATGCGTCCTCACCTTCTGCCAATCGATCCATGACATGACCAAGTTCGGTAATGCCTGCTTCAGCAAGAATTTTTTCTGTCCGGCCGCCAAGTTCTAAATCGGTGACTGCGCGGCTGGGATCAACTTGTGCTTCTTCACGAGCCTGTTTTTTAGCTTCGTATTCGTCACGAGCCTGTAATTTCTTCATAAAGCGGTCAACCTGACCTTCAGTGTCAACAATGCGTTGTTCACCTGTGAAGAAAGGATGACATTTATAGCAAACATCCGTACGGATGGCTTCTTGTGTGGAGCCGGTAACCCAGGTGTTGCCGCAAGCGCATGTCACGGTTGCTTCAGGAAAATACGTGGGATGGATTTCTTTTTTCATGCGGGTAAGCCTCTACTCTGCTGCGACAACGCTGACGCGTTTACGACCATCACGAATAGTTTCAAAAAGAACATGTCCTTCAATCGTTGAAAAAATCGTATGATCTTTTCCTAAACCAACATTGTGGCCAGGTTTAATTTTGGTGCCGCGCTGCCGGACAATAATATTACCCGAGCGCACAAACTCACCGCCAAATTTCTTTACGCCTAAGCGTTTTGATTCACTATCTCGTCCGTTGCGGGTTGAACCGCCACCTGTTTTATGAGCCATGATCCTCTCCTATTTTACAATCGCGTCAATCTTGATGCGCGTGTAGCGCTGACGATGACCTTGAGTCCGGCGATAACGTTTACGGGGGATGTATTTAAAAACAATGATTTTCTTGCCCTTAAAGTGTGTCTCCACCGTGGCAGTTACTTTGACACCAGAAACTGTGGGGGTTCCAACCTGAACATCACCATCATCAGAGACCAGTAAAACCTGATCAAATTCGAGGGCGGTGCCTTCTTCCACTTTCATGCGATCAACAGTTATTGAATCGCCTGGGATGGCTTTATACTGCTTGCCACCATTTTCAAAAATAGCATACTGCATAGATTACCTCCAACCTTCACTTCACCACAAAATTCGCGTGTTACCGCCAACCTGAGGGGAAGTTGGGGATAAGAATTGATAATTAATTGACACAAACCACCCCGGCATTACCTGCCAGGGCCGCATAATTATACTGGCAGGATATCAGAAAGTCAACAGAGAATTTTCAGGATTTTTGAGTATCCCTACTTCGTCACATCCCATCCAAAAATTCTGTCATCGCGAGAAGGGCTTCGCCCGACGAAGGGTTCTCCCGCTCATTAAATATCAGATTCCCGTACCCAACTCAGATTCATTACCCGAATCAGCCCAACATCCTGTCATTCCCGCATGCTCCTAGCGGGAATCCACATCTTTGCCTGTCATCGCGAGCATCTTCTGCGAAGCGATCTCCCCCCTCGCGACCAAACAACCCATGCCCGCCCGCGTCATTCCCGCATGCCTCCAGCGGGAATCCA
>JBDLJO010000234.1:0-3930 GCA_039714275.1 Chloroflexota bacterium
AATATAACATTTGACATGACATTTATGACATCATTCACTATTCGAAGTACTGTGGGTGGTGCTATAGTCCTGTGGTTATTTATCAATAAATTTTTGTATTCGTTTAAGTACATATTTAGGCTCAAATATATACTTCGGATCAATCAATAGATTTTTGATACAAGGAGAAATCTATGCAATATTCCAACCACGTTAAATGGTTTCGTGTAGGATTGTTTTTGGCTGCGATCTTGGTTGTCGCTGGTCTTTGGTTTGGGAGTGTGGATACCCCCCAAGCTCAGGCGGCGCCATCCCAACAGTCAGATGATCCGACACCAACGCCAGAACCCGAATCCGGGGATGGCGCTGATGATTTATCAGTTCCCACAGACCATCATGATTTCGAGATTTTACAACAGGATTTCGATCGTCCACAGGACGTAACCAAAGCTTGTTTATCATGCCATGAAGAAGCGGCCAAAGAAGTACAACATACCACGCACTGGACGTGGGAGTTTGTTAATGAAACGACGGGCCAAACCTTAGGCAAGAAAACCTTGGTGAACAATTTTTGCATTAATGTAAATTCCAATGAACCGCGCTGTACAAGCTGCCATGTGGGTTATGGTTGGACGGACGACAGCTATGACTTCTCCATACAAGAGAACGTTGACTGCCTTGTTTGTCACGATACTACCGGTACCTATAAGAAAACCCCCACAGGTGCAGGCATGCCCTCCAATGATTTGTCGGAATTGACTGCGATTTCCCAAGCTGTGGGACTTACCAGCCGAGAAACATGTGGAGCATGCCACTTTTATGGCGGCGGCGGCGATGAGGTAAAACATGGTGATCTAGACAGCTCATTGATCAATCCCGATTTTGATCTCGATGTTCATATGGATGCTGAGGGTTTAGATTTTAGCTGCACGACCTGTCACGAGACCACCGATCATGATATCCCAGGCAGCCGTTACAGCATGGATCTAACTCAGTGGGATGGTTGTGAATCATGCCACACTGAAGATCCTCATGCATTCGACGTGCTCAATGGTCATTCGGATCGCGTTTCTTGCGAAACCTGCCATGTCCCCGAGTATGCTCGAGGTGATATTGCTACCAAGATGACCTGGGATTGGTCCACAGCGGGTAAATTTAACGACGATGGGAGCAATATTGTCACGAAAGATGATAATGGCAATATTATCTATCACACCCTTAAAGGTGACTTCACCTGGGAAGAAGACGTTATTCCTGAATATGTCTGGTTTAACGGTAATGTTACCTATACACTCTTGGGCGATACCATTGATCCCTCCCAAATTGTTTCTATCAATCATTTTGAGGGTAGTGTTGATGACCCGGTTTCTAAAATTTGGCCAGTAAAGCGTTTCGTAGCGGTCCAACCATATGACTCGGTCAATAATACCTTGGTGGTACCTCATCTTTTTGGTAAAGATGATACTGCTTATTGGGCGAATTTCGATTGGAACAATGCCATTAATGCAGGCATGGATTATATGGATTTGCCCTACAGCGGCGAATATGACTTTGTTGAAACGGAGATGTACTGGCCGATCACCCATATGATTGCTCCTGCCGATCAGGCGCTGGCATGTGATGATTGCCATATTGATGAGGGCGGTCGTCTTGATTTCGTCGCCCTGGGTTATTCCGAGGAAGACGCCCATCGGCTGACCAACTTTCCACCGACTGTCTCGCTTACTGATATGGAAAATGTGCCGGTAACTTCGCCCAGCTACTGTGCTCAATGTCACTCGATGGACCTCTCTGATCATCAAGTTGAAGAAATGGTTGTTGAGCTTGCTGCACAATTAACAAATCAGCAAGCAGATCGTGAAGAACCCCTGACGGATGAAGAAATTCAACACCAAGCCGAATCCATGGCTGCTTTATTGATCGAACGCGGTGGCCAGTATGAGCTTTGGCACGACAGCCGACATGGTGAAGCGGGTGTGGGTTGTGTTTCTTGTCATGTCATGGAAGGTGAAGGCGATCATCCACTGATGCCTTACTCAGTGGATAAAAGTGCTGAAGTTTGCGGTGCTTGTCACCTGGATGAATACCGTGATTGGGAAGATAGCGCGCATGCCAACCCGGGTGGAGGAAAAGACCAGATTGCTTGTGTTGACTGCCACCAGCCGCATGATCAAGGATTGCGTCTTATTAATGGCGATGCTGCAGTTTGCCAAAACTGTCACCAAGATGAGAGCATGGAAATGGCGCACTCCACACATGCGATCAATGAAGATCTCAGCTGCATAGATTGTCATAAAAATACCGAGCATAATACCGGGCATAACTTTATGGTTGAGTCAGATACATGTATTCTTTGTCATGGAGAAACTATTCATGCTGATAATAAAATTGCGCTGGCCTCAGCGGAAAGTGTTGTTGTAGACCCCCAACCTGCCGATGAAGAAGAAATACCTTGTGGCGCGGTTTTGGGCATTCCCTCTTGGGCTCTGATTTTGATAGGCGTTGGCGTAGGTTTAGCGCTCTATTGGGTCGCGGTTGGCAAAGAACCTGGTGAAGATCACTTAGAAAATCAGGATAAGGAAGATAAATGATGACATGCACAAGGTGAGCAATCGAGATTACTCACCTTGTAAAATGCATGATTTCATTTGGAGAATTTCTTTATGACTAAAGAAAGAAAACAAAAATCAGAACAACCGGAGAATGGCATCTCCAGGCGCGGTTTCATGGCGGTTACCGGTTCAGCTGTGGGCGCATTAACGCTCTCACAGCTTGCCAGCCGCCCCGCACCAGATGCACACCGTTCTCAACATGGCGGCTGCGAAGGTGAACACAGCTGGGCCATGGGGATTGATATCAACAAGTGTATTGGCTGTAACTACTGCACCTATGCTTGTCAGGCAGTGAATAACCTATCGGATGACATGATTTACAACGAAGTCACCCTTGAGACAACCGAAGCAGAGCAGGAATATTATTTAGCACGACCTTGTATGCACTGCGAAGATGCTCCTTGTGTCCATGTTTGTCCGGTAGGCGCGACCTATGTTCGCGATGATGGTATCGTGACCATGGATTATGATCTTTGTATTGGATGCCGGTATTGTGAAGTAGCTTGTCCTTATGATGCCCGTGTCTTCAACTGGTATGAGCATACAGAATTAAGTCCAAAAGTGCCAGAGTTCGGGGTTCCCGAAGTGCCCTCACGAATACGGGGCGTGATGGAAAAATGCACTTTTTGCCAGCATCGTATTGATGCCGGTTTGGAGCGCGGCCTGACCCCAGGTGTGAACGAACAAGCTACACCAGCTTGTGTTGTGGCCTGTCCTACAGGGGCGCGTATTTTCGGAGATTTAAATGACCCCGAAAGCCCGATATCCGATCGTCTAGAACATTGTGATGTTCCTATTCGTTTGCGTGAAGATTTAAGTACATCACCGCGGGTTTATTATTTCCCCCCAAGAACAGATCAAACAATCACCGCGGAGGAGGGATAATATGGAATCGATAATTCACATTCCTAAAATTCGGATTGGTTCTCGTAAAATCGATATCTTTCCCTATTGGGTTGGCTTGCTGGTCCTGGGATTGATCGCTGGTGGATTTGGTGCTTATCAGGTTTTACGCTATGGCTTAACCGTAACCGGTCTTACCAATCAAGTTCCCTGGGGTTTATGGATTACCATTGATCTAACAAGTATTGGTCTGGGCGGCAGCGCCTTTGTTTTTGGTGTGATCGTTTATCTTTTGCGCATCAAACGCTTTGAAGCCGTAGGACGTGTGGCGGTTTTATTAGGTTTCCTAGGTTATTCCGCGGCTGGATTGGTACTCTTTTTTGACATCGGCAGACCATTACATTTCTGGCACCCGGTTGTTTTCTGGCAGCCGCACTCCCTATTATGGGAGATTACCATGTGTGTGGTTTTGTACCTGACCGTACTGATGGCCGAG
>JBDLJO010000235.1:0-3926 GCA_039714275.1 Chloroflexota bacterium
TACCCACTTGCCAGCAGCAGGGATATAACCGTGGTAATCACACCATAACGGAAAAATTTACCAAAACTGATCGGGTGCCCGCTTTTTCCAGCTAGACTGGCCACAACCACATTTGCGGCTGCACCTACCAAGGTCAAATTACCACCCAAATCTGCTCCTAAGACTAACGACCACCATAAGGGACCTGATGGCATAGCCTGGCCCAAGTTTTTTACGATCGGTATCATAGTAGCAGTATAAGGAATATTATCGACAATGCCGGATGCAATCGCCGAGAACCAGATTATGCCGATAGAAGTCAAAGCCAGATTGCCTCCGGTCAGGCGCAAGGCTGCATCAGCAATCATCCCAATTAAACCTACTTCAACAACGGCCTCTACCGTAATGAATAAGCCAAAGAAAAAGAATAAAGTTGTCCATTCGATGTCGCGCAGGGCATGGTGAGGATCAGTTTTGCTCCAAAGCATCAAAAGGGTTGCCCCCAACAGCGCGATTGTCGCAGGTTCCAGGTGTAACGCTCCATGCAGTAAAAATCCAATAATCACGCCAGTCATGACAATCAATGATTTACGCAGCAAAACCGGATCTGTAATTAATGCAGAAGCATCTAGAGCGTCAATTTCCACGTTGGATTGACCCTGGGCGATCAGCTCTTTTTTGAACATGAATCGCGCCAAACCGATAAATACCAGCAAAATAAGCACAGAAATTGGACCCATATTGGCTGCAAAGGTCACATAATCAATATTGGCCGCACTACCAATCAAGATATTGGGCGGGTCACCTATCAGTGTTGCCATACCACCAATATTGGAAGCTAGGATTTCAGTGATCAGAAAGGGGATCGGGCTGACCCGCAGCGTAGAGGCTACAAATAAAGTCACCGGAGCAATCAACACAACAATGGTCACGTTATCCAATAATGCTGAGGTAACAGCAGTGATCAATGCAAGGATGATCAGTACCCGGAGTGGGTCGCCTTTCCCCACGCGAACGGCCTGTAGGGCAATCCACTGAAACAACCCTGTCTCTTTCAAGACATTAGCGATGATCATCATGCCGGCCAGAAGAAAAATCACATTCCAATCAATGGCGTGGAATGCTTGCTCTTGAGGAACCACAAACAGGATCATCGCCAACCCGCCAAGAAGCGCAGATATTGTGCGATGAATTTTTTCGCTGACGATCAGGGCATATGTTAATAGAAAAATACTGCCTGCTAACCAAAGGGAGTTCATTGCTTCACCTCTGTTAGGGTGGAGTCATTTTTTGGATCAATGCACAGCGACAATAATTCTAGCAAATTGATATAACCAATGACCTGATAGCACTCATCGACTAACGGTAGTCCTGGAAGTTTGTTGTCATGCATGCGCTTAAAAGCTTCCTTAACCGTCTCTTCACGTTTAACCCAAATGGGTGGTGTCATAGCATCTTGAGCAGTCAGCGTGCGAGTCTTATCGGCATAGGTCATCAGTTTTTCCAGATCTGTGATCTCACTGAGGAATTCTTCCGGCAAGATATGGAAAAAAAGATCATCGGCCAACGCACTTAGTTCTAATAATCCGATTAAACGCCCATCTTCTGCAACCACGGAGGCGACATGTACATTTGGGTGTGCTAACATCGCCTGAGCAACGCCATCCAATGGCGTATTACCTTGAACGATGGTTGGCTCTAATCCCAGCAGGGCATTTACGGATTCCACGGATGTGTCGCGCAGAGTCGTCCAATCTGATCTGAGCGCTGGTGGTGATACCTCTCGTGGAGGAGGGGGAGATGCTTTGTACAGTCCAATTGTTTTTGAAACCGGTACTACTAAAACCAGACCGCTGTCGGGTCGATCAAAGCCGCCCACAATGCGTTCGGCCTCAGCAACCGCTTGGTCTAATAATTCTTCATCATCAAAGACCGCCAGCAGCGTGCGAGTTTGGACCTCTTTGGTTTCGAAAAGGGAATTGATCGCGCCTAAACCAACCTTGGACAGCCAATTGCGGGAGGCATGCCCTCCCGCGCTGTTAAGAATCGTTGTTCCTGGAACACCAATTTCTCGCCAAACGCCTAAGATATCTGGCAATACGCTGATGTCATTTAATATGACAACTAATAAATTTGACATTGTTTCTCCTTAGTAAAATATCTCTTTTGGAATCCGATAAATGCATCGTGCATGATCATTTATATTTATCGAATGATATATTTCGAGTGCGATCCTTTCGGAAAATAAAAAGATAGCCCTATATGCGAAATACCAATCACGAAAACAGCTATTCCAAAAGCAACTGCAAGTTGGATAGGTTGGTGTAAGCTGTTGCGAGGCCAGATCAATAACGCCGGAAATAGCAATAGCGCTATTCTCGCTCCGGTCATCCAATAAGGCTTTTCTTCATTAAAGGCTGGTATTTCCCATCGGCGTCCCAACCAGGTGATGATCAGACCCAGCAAAGTCCCAGCAGTTACTTCAACCATCAGTAGACTTGTGACTGGTTGGTGGGCTTGCCAGCCGAGCAGTAGAAATAATGCCAGAACAAAAACAAACCCAGGCCAGGTATTCAAAGGTTCTGGTGGGGCTTTCTTATGAAAACCGAGTTGGTAATATTGGTTCAGCCATATAAATACCATTACGCTGACCACCGCCGCTGTGACCGCCGATACACCAACAATATACGCGAGCCAATAAGCTGCATAAACCTGCCCAAAGCCTATAATGGCATGGAATTTGGGCGAAAACTTTCGCAGCAGATAAAGCCCGATCAAAGCGGTTACCACCCCAAAAAATGCGCCGCTGAAAATTCCCCCCAGATAATGATTGGGGGATTGGATAGCTGCTTCAACTTCAGTCAGTAAAAACATTAAGGTTAGTGGTCCTACCTTACTCATATAGCTGGCGCCAACCTCAGGCTCGCCTGCCCTCCAGATCATGCTGCCCGCGATCATGCCGAACAGCAATGCACCCGGCCAATTTAAATCACCAATATATCCAAGCGCAAAGCTGAAAATTAATGCCGTGATTCCCCAAAACGTAACGCTTTTCCAACCTCGCCAGTCGGCATTTACAAGCCTCCTGGTATTCTGCCAGAGGAGCAGTGGAATAAACATCCCCAAAATCGTCTCCCATGGTATTGGTATCCGGGATGTTGGCGATAAGAATACCAGCAGCACCCCCACCAGGATTATTAATGTTGCCCAGCGCTGACGTGGGGGTTTGGCGTTGAGAACCCCGCTTAACAATAAAAGAATAAAAATTGTATGTTCAAATTCAATCATAATTTCATTACCTAATTTGATTTCACGGCAAGATTGGTCAAGTTACGGCATATTTTACACTAACTTCTACAATACGTAGATTTTCACGTTTGAGGATAGTAAATGAATAGCCGAACCTTGTAAGCTGATCACCTTCAACAGGCACGCGGCCTAATTCTGTCATCATAAATCCAGCAATGGTTTTGTACTTGCCCTCAGGATGAAACTTCACCTTTAGAAAATCGCCTACCTCAAATATCGAGGTCTGACCGGGCACGATCCATTCCCCCTCAGATTGCTGCTTGAAAGAATGAGAAACAGGACTGTGTTCGTCTTCAATTTCTCCAACAATTTCTTCTAGTATATCCTCAAGCGTTAACAACCCATGTGTGCCGCCGAATTCATCGATCACAATTGCCATATTGCTGCTTGCTTTTACCAGGATATCAAAAGCTTCTGGCAGTGAAGAATTCCCAGGAATGAAATGAATCGTGCGGTAATGTTGGTCCAGATTCGTGCTTTCGGCAGCCCAAATCAAATCCTTGAAATGGACATAACCCAAAACTTGATCTATGCTGTTACGGTAAACTGGGAAGCGGGAATAGCCAACGCGTTTTGCGATCTCTAGGGCTTCTGATGCAGGGGTATTAATTTCAATGGCGACGATTGACGTTCGAGGC
>JBDLJO010000236.1:0-3921 GCA_039714275.1 Chloroflexota bacterium
CTGGACCGTGTCTCAGTTCCAGTGTGGCTGACCATCCTCTCAGACCAGCTACCCGTAAGCCTTGGTGAGCCATTACCTCACCAACAAGCTGATAGGATATGGGCTTATCTCTTTGCGGCAGGATCCGAAGATTCCCCGCCTTTAAAGAAGTCACTATGCAGTGACCGATCACATCCGGTATTAATCATCGTTTCCGATGGCTATCCCGAACAAAGAGGCAAATTACCCATATATTACTCACCCGTTCGCCGCTCTCATAACCAACTTCTTTTCCGAAGAATTGAAAAAGGTTAATCTCGCTCGACTTGCATGCCTAATCCACGCCGCCAACGTTCGTTCTGAGCCAGGATCAAACTCTCCATTAAATAATTAAAATGGGTTTAAATCCTGAATTTATTCGCATATTTAAAACTCAATCGTCCGTCCCCTTATATAAGAGGAGGCGATCGACTAGTTTCAAAGCATTGGCTTTAACAAACCGCACCACTTCTGATTCGAAGTAATGCTTTTATTTATGAGTCATTCAGTTTTCAAAGAACAAAAATGCTTCAACTTCAGAGCGCCTGTTTCGGCGGCTTTTCTGTTGAAGCGGCGGACAACTTATCAAACTCGTTGAGTGAGTCAACCGCTTTCTGTAAAAAAGTTTTTCAAGAACAATTGTTTGATCTCGTGGCAACCTCGCGGTCACTCGTTTGTTTCAAACAAGGCGGGCTATAGTAGCGATCTGTTTTGATCGTGCAACCCGAAAGTTCAAGTTTTTTAAGAACATCCTGCTTTAACATTTTCGACCACCCGAAAGTGCGCCGTCTTGTTTGAGCAGGCGGGCCATAGTAGGGATTCAAATGAATCCCGCAACCCGAAAGTTCAACTTTTTATTTTATGTATCAAAGATCAATTTTGCTGTTTCTAAAACAGCGCCCTGTTCCACCTGCATCGTGTGTTTCAACGACCGGCTTGTTTTGAACAAGGCGGGCTATAGTAGCGATCCGTTTCGATCGCGCAACCCGAAAAACAAATTATTTTCAACACCCCAAAAAACACAATATCAGCCTCTCGTCTATTTAGAAGCCACCCAGTCGGCATTAACGGCTATCAGCTCGTTTTGCGTCATATTCGGGTGCCTGCCATTTAAGTCAGAGAACCAGCGTAATTCAGATGTATCCAAAGAACAATTTCCTGCCGCTTATCACCCCGCTGAACGCTTGGTGTTTCGTGAACAGGGGGACGGATAGTAGTCAGATTCTCCTTTCTCGCAATTGTTTTTTACATTTATTTTCAGCCGAAAACACAAGGTGTTCATAAACCGCATCTTGCAAAACCAAAAATACGGACAATGCAATGCGTGAATATCTTCCGAAACACCAAAACAAAGCCATTGCCCGACTAAAACCATGCAAGGAAGACACCTCACCCTCGACCCCTGCTGCTCTTGACATAAACCCTTATTTTCCTAGAATACCTTTGGTCGCAGAGAAGTAAGGGAAATTAAAAATGACACAGCAACACATTTCCGCCGAAGAGGCGCGAGTAGGCATGCATGGCCGCATTCTGCGCTGCCCATTGGGAGACAATCCCGAAGATTGCCCGCTCTATGAAATCCGCAAATGGCCAATGGAAAAACGTCTGGACTGGCTCAACTCACGAACAGACGAAGAGATCATCGCGCTATATAGTCGCCACAACGATTGCCTTGAGCACAAGCTCACTCCCCCTTCTTCCTCCTGAATACTCAGTACGGACACACCCGGCCACGGAACCGAAAACACGAATTGCATGCGGCCACGAAGCGCGCCATCCACAATAAGCCCCTATCGGATCAAGGGGTATCGCACTGGAAAATATCCACAGGAAATTCAAGAGCACCGCCCACCCTTGCAAAAGTCCTGCACGAATAATCCAGCGTGCCACCGCGTCACTATGGGAAACAAAGATAGGAATCCCGCCTCACGCCATTGCGCCCTATGCAGGATACAGAGAGAATAAGATGCTCGCGAAATATCCGGATCAACCTTCTTCCGGATCCACAGGGACCGGCCTATCCTCGCCCCAACTCCCGACGCTCCAAACAACTCCGGTGGCGGGCCAACATTTCCCGCTGGCAACTAGATGAAAGACTGCGGATAAAATCATAACGCTGATGAAGTTCCATTTCCCTTATCTTCTCCAGCGGACACCCGATCGCGGACTCGCCAAATGGACACTCATTTGCAAGCCCGAAAAGCATTGCGACTTCTTCTGTAACACTCATGGCTGAAGCTTTCGAATTTTAGAAGTTCCGGCATCTCTTGGTGAAAAGTATATTTATAATTTAGCACCACAAGGTCAATTGAAAAGAATTTAATCCTTCCGGTGCGTAAGCGGAAGGAAGCAAACCCGGAATACATATACCCACGGCACCATACAGCTCCACGCCCAAGCGAAAACTGGCCAAACACGCAATAGAGACCACAGAGATTACGTAAAAGATCTCAGGGTCAAGCTGATGTGCCTTTGTGCTCGAATTCTATCTTCAGCTTATCTGCCGCCGCCTTGAACTCTTCGTTTCTTTTTTCAAGCAAGGCATCCAAACGTTGCCTATGAGCTTCCGACCACTGAATATACGCAGAGTTGTCAGGGCAGGTCTCGGGGCATGGAAGCTCCAACTTGTTGAACTGCTCCATACTCTCACTCGTCATTTTCGAGTATCGACCCCAAACCTTCATGAAATCCTGAGCCGCCGTGCATTTCTGCAGTGGACCGCCTGCAAGCTCACCGCTACGTTTTTCCAGATTGATATAGAGCCGGTCAGCCCAATACATTTTCTCTGGGAGCGCCAACTTGGAAACATTTCCGGGAAGCTTCAATGCCTTGCTCCCCGGCTTTGGAAGCCCCTGCGTTTCAGACTTTTTCTTTTCGCTTTTTCGCTTTCCCCACCCAAGCTTTCTGAACTTTTCTTTCGTCCGGGAGAGCCAACCCCTAGCCTTGCTGGATTTTATTTTTTCAGTTAACCCACTCTTCGGCGGCTCGGAATTCGCCACTAGATAGTTCGTCGCCTTTCCTTTATGCGAAACCGTGATCCCCTGCTCATCGATTGCCGTTATGCGAACGCCTTCCGAAATCTCATCATTCATATGGAACAATCTTCCATTGATCAATGCGACCTGGCCATTCTGGGACTGCATGGTCCCCGACACATTGATTTCCGGCAGAGAGCCATGCACCGCCCCATTGCAAAGCAGCAGCATCCCAGCAGCAATTAACCGTATTCTCATCCCCTGTCCCCCTTATTACAGAACTATCAATGCATGATCGGGGTCACCCAGTGCGCCCAGCATCACATAGCAATTAAAGCAAATCGCCGATTTAATGTAAGTTTTATTTACTGAAAATCAGATTTTAGCAAAAAAATTCAGGCCCAAGATCTTTATAGATTTCATGGCCGCAACCAAATGATGGAGCAATGCATGCCAACAGGCACATAAAGCCAAGACTGCGCCCAGCATCCACACAATATTTTAACTCCGAGCTTCCGCCTGCCATACAGCCCCGTGCCAAAACGAAAACCGTCAGGAAATACGCACCAGAATTTATCTGGATTGCGCACTGAAAATGGCTTGTCAACCTGCCCGACCGGAGTATAGGAAGCCATAGGGCGAGGAGAGAAAATTGTGGAAGTTTAACCTCTGAAAACCGCAGGAAAGATCATGTACCTGATCGAGGTAGACCGTTCAATGAACCGGTTGCATGTGATTCTCCTGCAAACCATCGACGAGAAGCAAGCCGCGTCGTTCTTTAGAACCCTCGGGAGGCGGATAAAAGAGCTGGAGGAAGGGTTTGAGGTTCTTAGCGACCTGAGCAGGCTTGAACATATAGAACGCAGCGCAACCTTCTACATTCGGCGAGCCATGGATCTATGCAATGAGCGGGGGGTCGGAAAAATCA
>JBDLJO010000237.1:0-3919 GCA_039714275.1 Chloroflexota bacterium
CGCCCATGCACACCGCCCACCCATTTAACCAGGTGCATGGTCATTGTCCACAGGATAATCCCTCCGAGAACAGTTAGTGGATAACTCCAGAACGGAAGATAATAGACAATACTGCCGTGTTGGCTGATAGGTATATTAAAGATCTCTTGCACAATCGGTATCGCCATGCCAAAAAGGGAGATCGATGAGCTGGTGATCAAGACCACGAAATAAATGATTCCCAGGACCATTTGCAAAATCATATAAACAAAAGATAACCAGGTATGCTTATCGGTGATCAGCAGTTTTAACCGTACGTACCATTTAATGTTTTGCGCTGCAAATAGCGGTCGGCGCGGCATCCGCACGCCCAACAATGCCTCCACCAGGCGTCCTTCTAACCAGGACACACCCCGTACCGATAATAGGAACAGCAGCATCACCGGCAAACCAAAAATGAAGATCGTGGTACCAATGGATACAGATATACCCATCACCGCCCAAGAGAAGTACACAATGCCGGTAACAAATGCGATCAACATATACAGCAGCGCGCCCCAGGCTTTTGGATTTGTATAGATGCTGAAGAAACGCACGATCCAGGAGCGTTGTTGATTGTCCCTTTTCCGAATCAATCCAGTTGGCGTGCGCCTTTCCACTTCCGCATAGGCCGCCGCGGTCTCAATCGGGGTGCCGTATTGCTCAATGATTCCAGGCAAAATATCAGAGATATCTGTTTCGGGTTGGTTTTCTTGGGTGGTTTGCAAGGCAGTACGCAGATGTTCTTCAGCATCTGCCAGGGCATCTTGAATCGTTGCGCTGTCAACGCCTTGCATTTCTGCTTTCAAAACAGACAGATATTCTTCAACGGTATTAATCATCGCTATCTCCTTCAAGGATCGTATCTACAAATATTTTGATCTGATTCCATAACTGGATCCAGTTGCTGAGTGTTTCACTGCCTTCATCGGTAATAGTGTAATAGCGGCGCGGCGGTCCAGAAACCGAAGGTTCAACGTTGCTGGAAAGCAAACTGTTCTTTTCCAGTGAGCGCAGTACCGGATACAGGGCGCCCTGCTTCATCGCAGGGGCCCCTTGTCGTTTGCCCTCTAATAATTTGGCAATCTGATAACCATACATCGGTTTCTTGCTTTGAGATAGCACACTCAGCAGCACCAGAGAAGCCGTGCCGGAGTTCATCTCTTTTTGGAATTTCCTGGTCGGTATATCTTGATCAACCATGCGAGCTCCTTTTTACTTGTTGATATAATCTAATTGCTAGTATATGCTACTTGTTACTAGTAGTAAGTTAATACTACTAGTTTTTTCCCCCACTGTCAAGGCCTTATTGAATACTTATCTGCCGACCTTTTGAGTGGTCAGTGCAATTTCATTAAATAGAAAAACCTCCCAGATTTTTACAATCTCGGAGGTTTCTTTTATGGTAAAGCTTATTACGTTGCTGCCCGCTATTTCCCTACCACAAAACCAACGCCCACCAATCCAGCTCCCGAATGCACGGACAGTCCGGCCGATAGATCAGTGTGCATGATCTCGTCAGGGCAGGACATACTTTCCCGCAGCAGCGCCTCAAATGCCACCGCATCCTCCGGCACCGCAACATTGACGATCGCCATGCGCTCAACCGATTTATCACCCAACGCCAGGGCTGCCAGTTCCACTGCTCGTGCCCAGGATTTTTTCTTGGTGCGTACTTTCTCCAGCATATCCAGTTTGCCATCTCGAATGGTCAAAATCGGCTTGATATTCAGGATACTCGCCATACCTGCTGCCAGATGGCCCACCCTCCCACTCATCGCCAGGTATTTGAGTGTTGATAGGGCGGCGTAGAAATGAACTCGCGTTTCAACATCTGCTGCAATCGCCAGGATCTCCTCGGTTGATGCGCCGGCTTTTGCCGCCTCAGCGGCTGCCAGGGCCTGGAAACCCTGTCCCATCGAAAGGCTGCGTGAATCCACCACCGTGATTTTTCGCTCGGGCAGCATCTTGGCCGCATTCAACGCCGCCGCATAGGTCGCGCTGACCTCCGCACTCACCGTCAGGCAGATCACCTCATCAGCACCATCATCAAAGGCTGCTTGATAAGCCTCAACGAATTTTCCCGGTGGCGGAGCCGCGGTTGTGGGTAGTTTGCCAATTTGGTCAATGCGTTCAAATAAAGTGCTGTCATTAATATCGATTCCCGTCTCAAACGACTGCTCACCAAAATGGACCGGGATCGCTACCTGACGGATATCATGCTGCGCGGCAGTTTCGAACGATAAACTGGTGTTGCTGTCCGCTATGATCGCTATCTTGCTCATCATGCCTCCGTATGCTGTCTCTTGTCATCTTATGCTTAATCTTAATTAACCCAACGGGGTACTGAGCGTTTCGATTTTCATCTTGCCTCATTTCCCAAGATAAGGTGTAATTCACCTGCTGACTGAATTTTTTACTAAAACTCGTGAGGATATTTTGGACTATATTCACTGGATTCGTTCTTTTGTGGGACATCAAAAGATCATCCTGACTTTTGCATCAATTGCGCTCTTTGATGATCAGGGTCGTGTCTTGCTGCAGCAGCGCACCGATTTTGATTTTTGGGGTTTGCCTGGCGGCATCCTGGAATTTGATGAAACCATCCTCGACTGCGCTCACCGTGAATTGTTGGAAGAAACCGGCCTGGTTTCGAGCGGCTTTGATTTGGTGGGGGTTTATACCGATCCCAAATATGATGTTACCTATCCGAATGGTGATCAGGTGCAGCAGTTTACAATTTGCTTGCGCGGACAGGTCAGCGGCGGCGTCAGCCGCCCCGACGGGGTTGAAACCACCGCCCAGCGATTTTTCGCCCCCTCAGAAATCCCCTTCCAGTTAATGCCCAATTGGTATCTCGACATGCTCAAAGATGCCCTCAATTGTGGCCCGCCGGCTTTCACCCCCGCCAGAGTTGGGGTTCACATCATTCCCCAGATTGAAGCGGTCCGCCCGTTGATTGGCACCCATCGTTATATCGGTCCCGGTGCCTCCGCGATCACCGTTCGAGATGATGGCCGTGTCCTGATGATTCGCCGCACCGATAATGGTCAGTGGACCTTTCCGGCTGGTTTTACCGATATTGGCGAAAATGTGGCCCATACCGCTGTCCGTGAAACCCTGGAAGAGACCGGCATTATCGCGCTTCCGGAGCGCATTTTAGGCGTCTTTACCGACCCAAGACCCTGGACCTATCCAAACGGGGATCAAATCCAATTTGTGACTGTCATGGTCCGCATGCACCCGGCGGGCGGCAAACTCCATGCTGATGGTGTTGAAACGAAAGATGCTGCCTGGATGACCCCCGCTGAAATTCTAGCCCTTGAAAACTTGCCCATTTTTAAGCAGATTCATCGGACTGTGCTCGCGCACTTGGATTCAGGTTCCTTTATCATCTGATGGATTACTTGGTTGTTGTCAATTAATAAAAAAACGCTCTGCGGCAGCATCCAGCAGAGCGTTTTATCTTTCTAAATTATGTTAAGCGTGTTTAAGAACCGTAATCCCAGTTAACACCTTCAAGCATCATCTCTAGTGTACGGGTGTGTACACAGTTGTTGCGGGTCTGGAAAAAATCGCAGTCGCACTGCCATTTCTGATCTTCAAACTGCACAATATGAGGGTTGTTCTTTCCCTGAAAAGTTACTTTTAAAGTGTCAATATGGATCCTGTCTCGTTCTTCTGATGCATATCGTTTAGCTTTCTTGATCTTCCCAATTGTGCCGTAATCCATAGCTTAGTCTCCTATTTTTAGGTGATTAATTAAACAAAAAAGCACGCGTACGTATCCGCGTGCTTATCAATTCTTCTATTCGCTTTCGGCCATATACTCGCATAAGAGATCTTCCTCCAAAAGTTGTGCCTAGTATACGCTGAGTCCCATTGGAAGTCAACCAGCAAG
>JBDLJO010000238.1:0-3866 GCA_039714275.1 Chloroflexota bacterium
TGTAGGGCGGGTGGGGGTCGAACCCACATGATGTCTCCACCGGGGGATTTTAAGTCCCCTGCGTCTGCCAATTCCGCCACCGCCCCGCATGGTTAATTCTACTTCAAGTTGAATATTGGTCAAGGTGCTGCCTCAAAATTAATAGAAAAACTCCCAGAAAATATTTCATCTGGGAGTTGTAATGATAAAGAAATCAGGATCTACTTTAGTCGCCAGCCACGGGAATTTCAACCGGTTTCTTGCTTTGGCGAATAGCCCATACCAATGCTGCAATTAAGAGAATAATTGCGAACCAGCCACCAATACCCAGGGTTTTGTAGGTTACGATCACAGGAGCAAAGATCAGTGCAACCAGGTTGACAACCTTGATCATTGGGTTAAGTGCTGGACCAGCGGTATCCTTGAAAGGATCACCAACTGTATCGCCAACGACACTGGCTTTGTGGCGCTCAGAACCTTTACCAGTGTTATTTGCCGGGTCAGCGGGTTCATCTTCAATCATCTTTTTGGCATTGTCCCAGGCACCGCCAGCATTATTGAGATAAACAGCCAGTAGCTGCCCAGATACGATGATACCGGCCAGAAAACCGCCTAAAGCCTCAACTTGCAGCATAAGTCCAATTACGATAGGTGATAGAACACCAATTAGAGCCAGAGGAATCAATTCTTTTTGAGCGGCACCTGTGGAAATATCAACTGCTGTAGTGTAATCCGGTTCGATTATTCCCTCAAGCACGCCTAGTTTAAATTGACGGCGGACTTCTTCAATGATCAGGGCCGCCGCACGGCTAACCGCTTGAATTGCGAAGGATGAGAACAACCAGGGGATTGCACCACCAATTAACATACCGACGAAGACCTGTGGCATTGAAACACGAATACCATTAACCAGAGCTAGGGGGTCTACACGGCTGACATCTGTGATGAAGGATCCAAAGAGGGAAACAGCTGCGATAACAGCTGAACCGATTGCGATACCTTTTGTAATCGCTTTGGTGGTGTTTCCAACAGCATCCAAATCAGCCATAATTTGTTGAGCTTTTTTGGTCTCTTCATCTTCCATGCCATTCCAAGCCATCTCACCAATGCCTGCGGCATTGTCAGAGATCGGACCAAAGGAGTCCATCGCGACGTTGTTGCCAGTTAGGGTCAGCATGCCGATACCCGTCATAGCGACGCCGTACAGCACGTAAGTGAATTGTTCCATAGGATCACTTGAAACGCCGCCGTAGATCAGAATAGAGCCAAAGATGGTTGCGGCGATAACCAGCACAGACCATACTGAGGATTCAAATCCTACAGAAGTGCCCGAAAGAATTAAGGTAGCAGAACCTGTATCGGCAGATTTTTTGATATCTTGAACGGGAGCACCGTGAGATCCAGTGAAGTAATCGGTTAAGCGGTCGATCAAAATAGCTAACAGTACACCGATGGCGGTGGTCAGGAATGGTCGCCACCAGCCGCCAGTCACGTCATTCATATAGAATACAGCTACAGCCAAAAACATGGCGGTGGACATTGCAGCAGATGATAAGAAACCTTTGAAAATGGCTTCCATCGCATTGCCGCCTTCTTCCGTAGGATCACTTTTTACCATGTAGGTTCCGATGATGGAAGCTATAACACCAATACCGCGCACCAATAAGGGATAAATAATCCATTCTAAGTGACCTGTAATAGCGTGTAACGCAACACCTAAAATCATGCTCGATACGATGGTTACTTCATAAGACTCAAAAATATCGGCTGCCATACCGGCACAATCACCAACATTATCACCAACCAGGTCGGCTACTACCGCGGGGTTGCGTGGATCGTCTTCAGGTATACCTGCTTCAACTTTCCCTACCAGGTCAGCACCCACATCGGCTGCTTTTGTGAAAATTCCGCCGCCGACGCGCATGAATAGTGCCAAAAGGGTGCCGCCGAAACCGAACCCTAAGAGTACATCGGGTGCAGCAATCCCAAACACGATAAAAATGATCGTGCCGCCGAAAAGACCCAGACCGTCAGTAAGCATACCGGTGATAGTGCCAGCGCGGTAAGCAATGCGCAGCGCGTCGCCGAAAGAACGGCGCGACGCGGATGCCACACGAACATTACCCTGGACAGCCATGCGCATACCAATCTGACCAACAGTGAGAGAAAAGCCAGCACCCATCACGAATGCAACAGCCCGACCAATGCCTATGATCAGGCGGATTTGATCTAATCCCAAAGTATGGAAGCGTTCCACGGCTTCAGGTGTGGGAGGAACAATGTAAACAGAGAAAAACATAGCTACGGTGAGTACACCAATCAAGGGTAATATGCTTTTTAGTTGTCGCCGTAAATAAGCATCCGCACCTTCTCGAATGGCATTCCAGACCTTTTGCATGTCATCGCTGCCTTTGTCTTCACGCAAAATTTGGTAGCGTAAAAAAAGAGCATATAAAAGTCCCAAAAGAGAAACTCCTAATACGCTCCAGATAGCGATTTGCTCAAATTGAGTAAGTCCAATCATGGGTAAAAAATCCTCCAGCATTATTCAAATGGAATTAACGAAACATAGGTAAAAAATTAAATAGGGTTGGATTGTACAAGCTGGGAGTATATGTGTCAAGTTCCTAATTAAGATGAGTGTTTGGTTAAAAGGTAAAGAGACTCTTGACGATGTCTTTTGCCCTGGGTATATTAACGCAATTAGATTATCATCCAAGAATAATCGTTCCAGGGTAAGGGTTATGTGTTATAGACGAGAATGTTTTTTCATCCACATTAATGGTGAATGCTCAGTCATTAGTTCTATGCCAATAATCCCGGGACCTGCAATTTCAAATTTCATAATGCAGCAAGGGGCAAAAGAAAATGATTGACGATTCCTTTCTAGGTAAGATTGACGAAATTGGTAGTCCGCATGACCTTCCGGAAGATAAATTGACTCCGGTTGAGAGTCTGGTTGCAATTGGACGTAAGCATGGTTATGTCACTACTGCAGATGTATTAAGTCTTTTCCCTTCAGCGGAGCAAGAAGTAGAGCAATTGGAAGAAGCTTTTGCTGCTCTTATCAATGCCGAAATCCCCTATGTTGATGAAGATGCAGAAGAGGAACCTTCTGACGATGATTTGGAAGCAGAAGAAGCAGAAGACGATGAGGTTGATGGACAAACACTGGATGTAGATGACAATTATTTGGCCAATATTGATACCGGAGATACGATCGGTTTATATATTAAAGAAGTAGGGCGAGTTCCCCTGCTTTGTGCCGATGAAGAAGTTTCATTGGCAAAACGCATTGAGCTTGGACGCATGGCGCGTCAAGAATTGGCCGGTGAGAAAGTAAATGTGAAGCAGCGCTATGCCCTCCAGCAACACATTCGAGATGGGTGGGAAGCGCGTGAACATTTGATTACTGCAAATTCCCGATTAGTCATCAGCGTGGCAAAAAAATACATGGGGCGTGGGGTCCCATTTTTAGATTTAATTCAGGAAGGAAATATTGGTCTGATTCGTGCCGCAAAAAAGTTTGATTATCATCGTGGATACAAATTTAGCACTTATGCCACCTGGTGGATTCGACAGGCAGTGACTCGAGCCATCGCTGATCAAGGTCGAACAATTCGCTTACCTGTGCACATGGGCGATCAAATTAATAAATTGCTGCGCCTCCGTCACCAATTAACCCAGGATTTAGGTCGAGAACCCAATGCTGAAGAAATCGCGTTGATGCTCGATGTTTCACCTGATAAAGTGGAATACATGATTCGGGTGGCGCGGCGCCCGCTTTCTTTAGAGATGCCTACCGACAATGAGGCCGATTCCGTGTTGGGTGATTTTATTCCGGACGACGAATCCCCTCTGCCATCAGATAAAGCGATCCAAAACTT